>CANETM010000007.1 GCA_947441205.1 Bacteroidota bacterium
TAATGAATACAGCACTTGGACAAAAGTTCCTGCTATTTTTAGATCCTATGACTTGGGGTATATGTGTTTACTAAATTGGCCAGAAACAGGCGCACCAGTTACTTCAAAAAATATAATTTTATTGCCTTATGTAAATGCCAATAGCAATGAGGATAAAGAAAATCAAAAAGCAATAAGTGCAAATGCAAGTACAGGTTTTGATGCAAAACTTGCATTAAATGCGTCTTTAAATTTAGACTTAACAGTCAATCCAGATTTCTCTCAAGTTGAAGTGGATCAGCAGGTAACCAACCTAACAAGATTTAATATATTCTTACCAGAAAAAAGAAATTTCTTTTTAGAAAATTCTGATTTGTTTTCCAATTTTGGTATTCCTCCTATTCGACCATTTTATTCGCGCACTATTGGCTTAGATAAAAAAGGAAATAGGATACCTATTTTATTCGGGGCAAGATTATCGGGAAATTTAAATCAAGCAACAAGAATTGGTGCAATGAATATGCAAACTGGAAAGCAAGGAGACTATTCTCCCGAAAATTTTTCTGCATTAACGCTGCAAAGAAGTGTCTTAAAAAGGTCAGTGATAAAAACATATTTTTTAAATAGAGAAAATTATATTTCTAAGGAAGAAGAAAAAAAGAATCCATTAGATAGGTATGGTCGAAATGCAGGAGTAACCTTTGAATATGCAAATACGACAGGTAGCTTTAGTGCCTGGGCCGATTACCATCAAGCCTTTAAGCCAACGGTAGTCGATCAAGATAAATATGTACAAGCTGGATTTATGAGTTCAAGGACCAACTGGAGTTTTATCACCATGGTAGGGAATGTTGGAAAAAATTACTATACAGATATGGGCTTTGTGCAAATGATTGACAATTATGATGCAGAGAGAGACACCACAATACGTTTAGGATTTGGAACTACTTTTAATCAAATTGGATATAAAATCATGCCGGCAAATGGGCCGATTGCTAAGCTTGAATTTAGCGTCGAAGACTTTGCCACTTTTCATGCAGACAATAGCTTAAATCAATCTGATGCGAAATTTAGTATTCAAACAGATTTTAAAAATGCATCCTTCTTAAATGCAGGAATCGGTAATACTAGTTTGAATTTATTATACCCTATTTCATTTACCGATGCAGCCCCATTGCCTGCAGGATTTTATAGTTTTAATCAATTTGAACTGACTTACACATCAGATATGCGAAAATTGTTTGGCATATTTGGAATGCTAACTGTTGGTCAATTTTACAACGGTACGGTTAGGGGTGGTTCACTTGGATTAAGTTGGAGATCACAACCTCACTTTAGTATTTCGGTTAGAGCTGAGATGAACAAAATTGAATTACCAAAACCATATGGTAGTACTAATTTAATTTTAATAACGCCCAAAATTGAATGGAATTTTAGCACTAAATTATTTTGGGCAACATTCATGCAATACAACACGCAGCAAAATAATTTTAATATCAATAGTCGCTTACAATACCGATTTAAGCCAATGAGCGACTTTTTCTTAGTTTATACTGATAATTATTTTACCGACCCAATACTTAAAAATAAAAATAGAGCAATTATCTTTAAATTTAGTTACTGGTTTAATTTATAATAAAAGCTTTATTTATGGGAACTACCTACACGCTTTCAGGGCAGTATGTTGATATTTTAGACAAGCAAATATTTCCAGCTACACTAACTATTAACAATGGAATCATTGAAAATATTGTGCCTTGCGAAAACGCTCCAATACATTTTATCATGCCAGGATTCATTGACAGCCATGTACATATTGAAAGCAGTATGCTTATCCCTAGTTCCTTTGCGCGCTTAGCTGTTGTTCATGGAACAATTGGAACAATTAGCGATCCTCATGAAATTGCCAATGTATGTGGTGTAGAGGGTGTAAACTATATGATTGATAATGGGAAAAAAGTGCCCTTTCATTTTTTCTTTGGCGCACCAAGCTGTGTCCCAGCAACTATTTTTGAAACTGCGGGTGCTTCGATTGATAGTAAGCAAGTAGCTGAGTTACTTGCAAGTGAAAACATTTATTACTTAAGTGAAATGATGAACTTTCCTGGGGTATTATTTAAAGACGAGGAAGTCATGAAAAAAATTAGCGCGGCACACAAAGCGGGTAAACCCGTGGATGGTCATGCACCTGGATTAATGGGAGATGCAGCTAAACAATATATTCACGCAGGCATTAGCACCGACCACGAGTGCTTTACCATCGAGGAAGCGGTTGATAAATTGAGTCATGGCATGAAAATATTAATTAGAGAAGGTAGTGCTGCAAAAAATTTCGATGCCTTATATGAATTATTAGACGATCACCCTCAAATGACTATGCTATGTAGCGATGATAAACACCCTGATAGCTTATTGGACGGGCATATCAATGATTTATGTGCAAGGGCTGTCGCAAAAGGGATAGACGTTTTTAATGTTTTAAGAGCGGCCTGTATTAATCCGGTCATTCATTATAAATTACCTACGGGTCAAGCTGGCATTGGTGATGCCGCAAATATCATAGTTGTTGAAGATTTAATTTCATTTAAGGTTAAGCAAACCTATATCAATGGTGCATTGGTTGCCGAAAATGGACAATCTTTAATCCCTGTAGTAAATGAAAAAACAATTAATCAATTTGAAGCTTTAGCGATTAGCGAAGCATCCATTCAATTAAATGCAAGCCAATATCCAAGTAATCAGGAAGGAGCTATTCCAGTTATTGAAGCTATTGATGGACAATTAATAACTCATTGTAAATGGTTGCAACCAAACCTCCAAGGCAATCAACTAACCTCCAATACACAGACTGATATTTTAAAATTAGTAGTGTATAATCGTTACTTTAATGCGAAGCCAAAAATAGCCTTTATTAAAAATTTTGGATTTAAACAAGGTGCGATTGCTTCAACTGTTGCGCATGACAGTCATAATATTATTGCAGTTGGAGTGGACGATGCTAGTATTGTAAAAGCTATTAATTTAGTAATTGCTGAAAAAGGAGGAATAAGTTGCGTTAATAAGGAGGAAGTAAAAGTACTTGGATTACCTGTCGCAGGGTTAATGAGTACCCATGATCCGTATATTGTTGCTGCTGCATATACTCAAATTGACTTAATGGCAAAATCATTAGGAAGTCAATTAAGTGCCCCTTTTATGACACTTAGCTTTATGGCATTGTTAGTTATTCCGCATCTTAAATTGAGTGATAAAGGATTATTTGATGGGGATGAATTTAAATTATTTTAAATTTTATCTGAAGAAACTTAGATTTGATAAAATATTGTTCAAATGGTACATCATTTAAGTGAAAGTCATAGTTTAATCAGCAATTGGGTTGCAGAGTTGCGTGATGTAAATGTGCAAAATGACAGAATGCGTTTTAGACGAAATTTAGAAAGAGTTGGAGAAGTCATTGCCTATGAAATGAGCAAAAAAATGGCCCATAAAATATCACCAACAACAACCCCCTTAGGAATACATCAGTCTAAGATTTTAGCTGAACAACCAGTACTCGCAACTATATTGAGAGCTGGATTACCATTCCACCAAGGCATGCTTAATTACTTTGATAAAGCTGACAATGCATTTATTTCGGCTTATAGAAAGCATCATGATGATGGCAGTTTTGAAATTAGTATTGAATATCTTAGTTGCCCTGATTTAAATAATCGAGTGGTGATTATGTCAGATCCTATGTTAGCTACAGGCGCTTCTTTAGTAGAAACGATAAAGGCAATTACAAAAAATCAAACTCCAAAAGAAATTCATATTGTAGTTGCCATTGCAAGCAGAAAAGGTATTGAAACGGTTGAGGCTGCTTTAGGAAAAGATATACCCATTTGGTGTGCTGATATTGATGAAACCTTAAATGACCATAGCTATATAATTCCAGGGTTGGGGGATGCAGGCGATTTAGCCTATGGAACCAAAATGCAATCCTAAGTAAGGACTTTGTATCTTTACTGTAAAACCAAGTAATTGCTAAAAGAATTAATTGTTTCCATTCGCGCATTTTTTTTGGCGCACAAGTTCATTATGCAGCATCGCATGTGGAAATGGATGGTTATACCCGGTATTATATACTCATTTTCATTTATCATAGGAATCAAATATTTCAGTCAAACTTCTAGTTCCTTTATCGAGTGGATTATTTTGCAAACAGGTCTTAAGTCATGGGTTGATAATATTGGGAGTGATATAATTGGATTTTTTATAACCATGGGGAGTTTCTGGTTATGGTTTACTTTACTGCTTTTATATTTTGCTTTATTTAAATTTATTTTTTTAATTCTATTTGCTCCTATTTTATCTTATTTGCATTTAAGAATAGCAGCTATTCAAAATAGTGAGCCATTTCAATTTAGTTGGTCAGCATATATTGTATTAGTTATTCGTGCTATCAAATTAAGCCTTACCAATATGTTATGGCAAATCGTTTATCTGATTCCAATTATTTTAATTTGCACTATACCTATAATTGGATGGTTTACCCCAATACTTACCATATTATTAGAATGTTACTTTTTTGGATATGCAATGCTTGATTATGGATTAGCAACTGAAAATAAATCAAGAATGACTGCAGCAACATATGTTATTAATCATCGAGGTCTGCCAATAGGAAATGGGATTGTATTTTATTTAATTCACTTAGTCCCGGTTATAGGCTGGATAACTGCCCCTTTTTATGCATTAATCGCTGCACATTTAAATACACAAGAAATAAAAGATAAAGTATAATGAGTATTGGAAAAGTATATCTACTACCCATGTTATTGCATGAACAAGGATGGGAAGCAATACCTGCAGATATTAAAAAATGGATAGCGCAATGTGATGCATTTTTTGTAGAAAATGAAAAAACAGCTAGGCGTTATTTCAAGCAAATATGGAAAGAAATGATCATTGATGATTATATATGGCACCCTATACACAAAGTAGAGCAAACCCAAATTGATGCATTTATTCATTTATTAAACCAAGGTAAAAATATTGGCATTATTTCGGAAGCAGGTTGTGCTGGCATAGCAGATCCTGGACAATTATTAGTAGCTGCTGCTCAAAACATGGGCGCGGTTGTAAAGCCCTATACATCGCCATCATCGTTGATTTTAGCATTAATGGCAAGTGGTATGAATGGTCAAAATTTTCAATTCCATGGTTACCTTCCCATTGACGCAAATGATAGGAAGAAAAAAATAGTTTCACTCGAAAATGATGCCAATATCAAGGGCACTACTCAACTATTTATTGAAACGCCTTACAGAAATAACCAATTATTGGAAGCTTTAATACAAATATGTCAGCCGCAAACAAGACTATGTATTGGAGTTGATATCACTTCGCCAAATGAATTTATAAAAACGGCGACAATTAGTTATTGGAAAAATCACAAGCCAGAACTGCATAAAAAATTAGCCGTATTCTTGATAAGCACAAAGTAAAAACCGTCAAATTTCTTAGGATCCTATTGGCTAATTTAAGTCAATGTTAAATTCTTTTATTTATTGGCGAGCTACACATCCATTGGTTTTTATTTCAGCTCACTTATTATTAGGATTAGGGATTGAGTATATTTTACCTAAGTTAGAAAATCAAACTGCACTGCATTGGGCAATTTTTGCACTTACTTTTACCATTGTATACTTACTTTTTATATCCTTAAAAATTATTGATAAAGGAACAATCGCAATTACCAATACATTAATATTAATAAGTTGGGGGATTTGCATAAAGTGGGCATTCCAAAACAAGTATCATTTTCAGCTACCCTACCCAGAAAATGCAATATTATATGCTAGGCATTGGATTATTGATAAAGTTGGTGCAAACATTTTAAACCAAGAAGCAAAGCGTTTTGCACTTGCTATTTTAATTGGTCTTAAATCAGAAATGGATAAAATATTGATTAACGCTTATTTACAATTAGGCATTATTCATATAATAGCTATTAGTGGTATGCATTTAGAAATACTATTTAAGAATTTGTCTAGGATAACCCAACTATTACCTAGGCAAAAAATATTTCTATGGGTGGAGCTGGTATTATTGCTTTTGTCAGTATGGACTTATACATTAATTGCTTTTAGTAGTCCGTCAATTGTTCGTGCATCCATATTTTTTAGTATTTACATAATTGGAAAGTTTTTAGAGACACCAAGCTTTATGTTAAACACCATTGCTGCTGGAATATTGATTTTATTGTTGTTTGATAACGATAAAGTTTCAAATATAGGTTTACAATTATCTTATGCAGCAGTGATAGGAATACATTTACTTTATAAACCTATTTATAATTTAATAGCAATTGACAACCCCATCATTAAATTTTTGTGGAGTAACTGTTGTATTAGTCTATCCGCTCAAATTGCAACTTTTCCAATTCTTGCATTTCATTTTCATCAAATTGCTGGCTGGGTATTGGTAAGTAATTTTATAATGGTTCCTCTAAGTAATTTCATTTTATATGGATTAGGGATTTTGTTAATACTACCTGCTCAATTATCAATTGCATCCAATTGGGGAAGCTTAATTGAAAAATATATCCTTTTTTTTAATGAATTGGTCGCAAATTGGTTTAGGCAAACAAATGCAGGTAATGTTATCATTCAAATGAACCATTTTGATGTCTTTATATATTATATCATTGTACTATTAATATATTTATGGCTTTACCTCAAACAAACTATGTATTTCATATGGGTTTTAGCCTTTATTTGTTTGTATGTGGTACTGAAGTTATTCAGTTAGTCGATTTTTTTGTGGAAAATGTACCCTTAAAAAAAATATAGGAAGGTTGTAACTTTACCTATGGAAAAGAAAATACAATCAGCCCTTATTTCAGTATTCTACAAAGACGGCTTAGCACCCTTAGCTAAAACATTACACCAATTAAATATTACTATTTACTCGACAGGTGGGACTCAAAAATTTTTAGAAGACTTAGGCATACCCTGTATAGCAGTTGAATCGGTTACAGGATATCCTTCCATATTAGGAGGACGAGTTAAAACATTGCACCCATCCGTATTTGGTGGTATATTAGGACGTCGCTATGAACAACAGGATTTGGCTGAAATGGCGCAATATAAAATTCCGGAGTTGGACTTAGTTATTGTTGATTTATACCCTTTTGAGGAAACATTAAGAACAACTGATGAGGAAAAATTAATTATTGAAAAAATTGATATTGGTGGCCCTTCTATGATTCGTGCTGCTGCAAAAAATTTCCGCGATTTAGTGGTATTAGCTGCAAAGGATGATTATCAAAAGTTAAATGAAATGCTAATTGCTCAAAATGGAACTACGCAAATAGAACAACGCAAGGCATTTGCAGCAAAAGCATTTGAAGTAGTGATGCATTATGATATAGCCATAAGTAATTATTTTAATCCTGCTGAAGGTAAAATTTTACGCTATGGCGAAAACCCACATCAAATAGCTACTTTCTATGGCAATTTAGACAATTGGTTTACACAATTAAACGGTAAGGAATTATCTTATAATAATTTAGTGGACGTCGATGCTGCGATTGCATTAATTGGCGAATTACCAAAAACTAGTTTTGCTATTATTAAACATACTAATGTTTGCGGTGTTGCACAACGAAATTCAGTATTTGAAAGTTGGACAGCCGCTTTAGCTGGCGATCCAGAAAGTGCCTTTGGAGGTGTATTGGTAACGAATGGCATGGTTGACAAAGCAACGGCTGAAGCGATTCAAGAAATTTTCTTTGAAGTATTAATCGCACCTGCATTTGACGCTGATGCTTTGACTATATTATCTTCAAAAAAGAATCGTATTCTTTTACAAAGTAAACAGGATGTTGCTTTTAACCCCACTCAAAAAAAATCCATATTGAATGGTACTTTAGAGCAAGGCTTAGATACTGGCAATTATAGTAATTGGGACGAGGTTGGCGGAAGAGTATGCAGTGATAGTGAAAAGGAAGACCTTATTTTTGGAAATATTATTTGCAAGCATTTAAAAAGCAATGCCATTGCTTTAATTAAAAATAAACAATTGGTTGGCAAGGGTTGTGGTCAAACCTCCCGAGTTGACGCCTTAAGACATGCAATAGAAAAAGCTAAACAGTTTAAATTTGATTTAAAGGGAGCTGTTTTAGCATCAGATGCATTTTTTCCTTTTGATGATTGTGTAAGAATAGCACATGAAGAAGGTATTGAAGCATATATTCAACCAGGCGGATCAGTAAGAGATAAGGATAGTATTTCATATTGTGTTGAACATACGCTTGCCATGGTCATGACTCATTTAAGACACTTCAAACATTAATTGAACTAAATGTCTCATCAAAAAAAAGCATACCTAGCTCTCACCGTAACTAGTATTGTATGGGGTACTACTTGGGTTGCAAGTAAGATGGGCGTCAAACATATGCCTGCTTTTGAATTAGCAAGTATTAGACAGTTTTTAGGGGGCAGTATTTACGTAATATTTTTTTTAATAAAAGGTGAGAAATTGCCAACATGGAAACAGTTTCTTTGGTTAACCCCTATGGCTTTTTTAATGTTTATTTCTGCTAATGGAATTGCGACCTATGGTCTTCAATATATAACAAGTGGGCTTGCAGCATTAATTGCAGCTTTGTATCCTCTATCAGTTGTATTAATCGAAAGATTTTATTTCAAGGCAATTAAAATTACATTACCAACTATTATTGGGTTATTACTTGGATTAATTGGAATTGGATTTATTTTTTATAAGGACAGTCTGCAAGCACATGGTACAAATTATTTATTAGGCGTGGGGCTTTCCATGTTTGCAATGATTTGTTGGAGTATCGGATCAATTATTATTGCAAGAAATAAAATAAACATGAATGCTTATAATTCAATTGGATGGCAAATGTTTATTAGCGCATGTATTATGGGCCTGTTCACAATATATAGTGGCAATTATATTAGTTTACTTGAAATTCCAGCTGTCGCCTGGGGTGCCATTATTTACATGGTTATAGGTGGTTCTATATTTGCATTTATTTCCTTTATTTATAGCATGAAACATTTGCATCCGGCCATTGCGTCCTTATATGCATATATAAATCCTATTGTTGCTATTTGGGTAGGCTCTTTATTACTTGGCGAGCAAATGACTTGGAATAGTATTTTGGGTACTATATGTACCTTAATAGGTGTTTACCTTGTTAATAGGAGTTTGAAAAATCAAAAAGATCCTGTCAAGGAAGTCGCTGATGCTGATGGTATGTAATAAAACTAGTTAGCTTTATTTTTATTTTGCTCCTTCCAAAGTTGATTAAATGTTTTTGATGAAAAACTTAAATCTGCTCTTTGTGCAGTCCATGCTTTAAACATTTTATTAATAACCCAGTTTTTTATGGTAGCATTACCTTGATTCATTAAACGTCGACTAAGTGAGCTTTGTTTCCAAATTTTCCAAGCAAACTTCTCACTAAAATCACTTTCCCCTGAAACAACTGACTCTCTTCTATTTTCAAGTAATAGTTCATGTAGATTAATTCGTACAGGACAAACATCAGTACAATTACCACATAAACTTGAAGCATAACTTAAGTGTTTGTAGTCATGCATTCCTCTTAAGTGAGGTGTAATCACACTCCCAATTGGACCACTATAGGTTGTGTCATAAGAATGCCCACCAATATTTTTATAAATAGGACATGCGTTTAAACATGAACCGCACCTAATACAATAAAGTGCTTCTCTTGTTTTATGATTAGCTAGTAATTCGGTTCTGCCATTGTCAAGTAATATAACATACATTTCTTCTGGACCATCCACTTCGTCTGCTTGCCTTGGACCTGAAATAATACTATTGTAAACAGTAACTTGTTGGCCAGTACCATAACTCGAAAGCAAAGGCCAAAATAATCCTAAATCATGAATGGACGGAATTACTTTTTCAATACCAACTACTACGATGTGAGTTTTAGGAATAGATACAGAAAGTCTTGCATTGCCTTCGTTTTCAGTTAAAGCAATTCCACCAATATCTGAAATAATAAAATTCGCACCTGAAATTCCAATTTCAGCACTTGTATATTTTTGTCTTAAATTTTTTCTTGCCACCAAGGTCATTTCCTCAGGCGTTAAATTAATATCTGTACCCAATTTCTCAGCAAACAATTGAGCAACATCCTCCTTGCTTTTGTGCATGGCTGGTGTTACAATATGATAAGGAGCTTCGTCATCAAGCTGCTGTATGTATTCCCCTAAATCAGTTTCAACACTTTCTACCCCGATTGATTCTAAATATTTATTTAAATGAATCTCTTCGGTTACCATGCTTTTACTTTTTACAATTGATTTGCACTTTTTTTCTTCGCAAATTTCACCAATAAAATTCAAAGCCTGTTCACTATCCTCTGCCCAGATAACTTTGGCCCCCCTTTTTGTAATTTGTTCCTCGAACTGTGTTAAGTAAAAGTCTAAATGTTCAACAGCTTCCCATTTTTTATTTTTCGCTAACTCTCTTACCCTTTCCAAATCATGAAATTGTGACAATCCAACAGGTACAACAGCATTATATTTTCCGATATTGAAATTAATTTTACGTCTGTGTTCCAGATCAAATGCCTTTTCGGTACTCTTTGATAAAAATGATTCGGCGTAGATACTTTGCATAAAATTTACTTTTTTAACAGGTGTTTAGCTGATGCATCTAATGCATTATAAAATTCATCGCCGTATTTTCTTGTAATCGATTCTTTTAAAAAAACATATGCTGGCACTTTTAATTTAACACCAAGTGAACAGGCAGCTGCACATAAATCTTCCCTTGGTTCATAATTCATGTATTCAACATTAGGATCTGATTTACTTTTAGTAATTTTTATAGGAAACAAGTGACAACTAATAGGTTTTTTCCAAGGTATTTTGCCATCATTATAGGCTTGCTCAAATGCACACTTAATAATTCCTTTTTCATCCTTAAAACCATATGCACAAATTTCGCCATTAATAGTAGGCGTTACCCAGCCAAATTCACGATCATATAAATACTGGCCAACTTGTTTTACTTCCTTAATGCCCTCCTTTGTCATATAGGGTTCAACTACCTTGTAATAATCCTTTATAAAGTCTTTTTCTTTATTCTCCAAGGGAGCCCCAGCATCACCGTCCTCACAACAGCCCCCTTTGCACTTTACTAAATCACATACAAATTGCTCCTCAACAACCTCATCGCTCACCAATACGGAATCAATAATTATCATACTTTAAATTATTTTGTAAAGATAAGAAAAAAATGCGGCGCATTTTTTGATGTGTGGTAAAGTATATGCATCTTTTGATTTTGTTAAGGATAAAACATAAGATTACCTATTGCCACTTAAACGTATTTACCAAATGGGTAAGATCTTTTAAAAGAAAAGCGTTTATAGGTGCTAATGAATCTTCATTAGGAGTAGTATCAAAATATAAGGCCCCTCTAAAAAAATGGTGAACTGAGTCCGTTAAAAAAAACTGATGATTAGTTGCCACATCACCGCCAATATGAAAAAACACTCCCTTTACACCATTTTCAGTCGTAAATACCGAGTCCTCAATCAAGTTGGCTCTTATATTATGATTATTTGCAAAAGTATAAGCATCCTTTATTAGGCTATTCAATTGATTAGGTTTTATGTTATTGTAACTAACATAAATGGTAGCGTTATTATTTGGAAAATTTATGTTAAGCCAACCCTCTGTTTGTGCATAGTCGCCGAAATAATTTATTTTTCGATCAATTTGCGCATACACGGGGTATTCAAAAGTATAGGGTGAATTAGGGTCATTGAATAATTGATACTTTTTAGGAGGAAAATCAATTTTTTCATAGCCTTTTTGTTTAGGTAAATACGGACTATTGCAGGATATGTTAAATAAACAAAATACGCAGCATGTAAGGAATCCAAATTTAAACATTTTCACTAGAAATTACAGGTTGGGGATTAATGATTAATTGAATTTTTTGAATTCTATTTTTTTGAATTTCCATCACCGTAAAACTAAACTGTTTATACTTTACCACTTGTTGTAAAATTGGAAATTCACCCGCCAGTTCTAGGAACAATCCTGCAACCGTATCGCTTTCACCTTTAACTGCATCAAAATAATTTGTTGAAGTATCAATGTAGTTACACAAATCAATGATGGCTGTTTTTCCTTCAACAATGTAATGAAATTCATCAATTTTTTTAATCATTGATTCTTCTTCATCAAATTCATCTTTAATATCACCTACTATTTCTTCTAAAATATCTTCTAATGTAATAATGCCACTTGTACCTCCGAACTCATCTACTACAATGGCAAAATGTATTCTTTTTGATTGAAAATCTTTCAACAAATCTTCAATCATTTTTTGTTCATGAACGAAAAATGCTGGTCTGATTAATTGTTCCCATTTAAAATTTGGCAGCTCGTCAATATGTGGCAAAACGTCTTTAGTATGAATCATACCTACAATGCTATCCAAGTCCTCCTTGAACACGGGGAACCTACTGTAATTATATTCTTTGATATGGTCTAATAATTCATTAAACTGGATTGCTTCTTCAACACCATAAACATCTAATCTAGTTTTCATGATTTGCTTAACCGAAATATTTCCAAATTTGACAATTCCCTTTAATATTTTCTTTTCATTTTCTTGCTGATTAGGCAATGTTGTCAAATCAATGGCATGGTCAAATTCTTCCATACTATACGTTGCACCATAATTTTTCTTAGCCAATTTACTTTCAATAATATTGGTATACTTAACCATGATTGAACTTGGCAATGAAAAAATAAAATAAACTACTTGTATGATGCCACCAAAGTCTTGTGCAAATCGGATATTGTTTTGGGTAGCCATTACTTTTGGCAATATCTCTCCAAAAAATAATAATAGCAATGTGACTGCAACTACTTTGACAATAAATTCAAAACCAGGAATGCTAATTTGATCAAAAACAAATAAGTCGTCTATTAAAATATTTGCAATTAAAATAATACAAATATTTATAAAGCTATTTGCAATAAGCATTGAAGTAAGTAATTTTTTCGGATCCTCCAATAAAGTCACAATGCGCTTTAATGTTTTATTTTGCTTTGTTTTTAAATTTTGAATGTCCTTAAAGGATAAGGAAAAAAAAGCTACTTCGGAACCTGCAATTGAAAACGAAAAAAATAAAAGTAAACTCATTAGCAAAATCAAGAACGCATCTTGCTGTAAGGTTGCTATGCTATTTATAGATAAAAGAAGTATGTTACTCGAATGATATTCCAATTTGGGATTATTTGCAGTGGAAAGTTACCACTAATATGAGACATTTTACGATTGAAAATAATTTTGTTCTGCTAAAAAATTATTAATTGTTTTTGGGAAAGCTAATTTTTTAAAGGAATGGATAGCAGTCCAATTACCATTTTCAAAAACTTTAGCTAAACCATTCAATTCAATGATGTGAAATCTAACTAATAACTGTTGGTGAGTAAGCATTTGGGTATATACTTTTTGAGGCTGCTTTATTTTAACTAATTGCTTATCAAGCATTAATTGATTGGATAGTATTTGATCGTAAAATGTTGAATCAATTTTTAAAAGCTTATCGTTTTCAACTAAATAAAATTGAAATAAACCGGCCCAAATATCCCCTGTTTCTCTTTTTTGAAGCAGGACTTTATTTCCTAATTTAAAACAGAAAAAATCAAAATATCTATTTTTTCGTTGAATCACTTTCTCCTTAATGGGTAATTGACCTACTTTATTTAATTTATAGGCATTACACGATGTCCGCATGATACATTCAGCACATAAAGGAGACATGGGTTTGCAAATAGTTGCGCCAAAATCCATTAAGGCCTGATTATAAATACCCGCCTTTTTATGAGCTAAATTTTCGATTGCAATTTTATTAAATTGGACTTGACCCGCTTTTGAATCTATTGGCGTTTGAATACCATAATATCTTGAAAAAACGCGATACACATTTCCATCAACTACCGCATAGGGTTGATTATACGCAAAGGAAGCAATCGCCGATGCAGTGTATGGACCTACTCCTTTTAATGCAATTAAACCTTCATAAGTATTTGGGAAAACTCCATTGAATTCATTTACTATTTGCTTTGCAGTAAACATTAAATTTCTGCATCTATTATAATAACCCAAACCCTCCCAAAGTTTAAAAACTTCATTCTCTTTAGCTTTAGCTAAATGCTTAATAGTTGGATAGGTTTTAATGAACTTTTCATAATAGGCCCAACCTTGTTCGACCCTGGTTTGTTGTAAAATAATCTCACTTAACCATATTTTATAAGGATCTTTCTCACCCTTCCATGGCATTGGACGGTGATTTATAGTTTTATTCCATTTTAGGAGTAAATCGCAGAAAATAGTATTCATTCAGGGCAAAAATCATCAAAAATGACCAAATTAAGCCTGAATTGTAAAATTATATACCCATTTAAATAAGCGATTTTGTTTATATATAATATATTTAAATATGTATTTGATTAAAATTATGTGTAGATATGTAGAAAAAAATGAAAAATTAGTTGCAATTAGATAAAATTTAATTTATTTTTAATACCGAAACCCCAAAAATCAACTTCATGAGAAAATCTGATCTCATCAACCTTATCGCTTCCGAAACTGGAGTTCCTAAAGTGGATGTATTAATGACTTTGGAAAGAATGTTTAAGGAAGTAAAAGAAAGCCTGTCAAATGGCCAGAATATTTATATCCGTGGATTTGGAAGCTTTATTACTAAGAAAAGAGCCGCAAAAATTGGGCGTAATATCAAAAAGAACATTGCAGTTCAAATTCCTGAACATTACATTCCTGCATTTAAACCTGCAAAAGAATTTGTAAATGAGGTAAAAGAAAGACTTAAGTAGTTACCTTTGCAGGAAATTTATTTACATTGAAAAAACCTCAGTTAGTTGTAGCATTTGTAGCAACAGTTTCCTGCTTCGCAATCGCTTTTTTCTTACCAAGAACTAATAAAACCCAGGTTGGTCAAAATAATCCCAGTAGTTCTAGTCAAGTAATTAGTACTCAATCAGTCCTTGATGGTGCTAAAACTGCATTAAATGCAAGTCAAAAAATTTCTCTTTTAAGTATTGAAAATCAATTAGTTAGGTCTAAATCAAAGGCTGATAGTATACTAATTTACAATCAATTATCCCGGTTTTGGGCCGATTCCGCTCAAAGAGTAGAACCATATTTATATTACACTTACAGTGCTGCTTTGTTGGAAAATTCTGAAAAAAGCCTCACTTTTGCAGCCCAGCAGTTGGTAGATAACCTAACATCGCCGGATGCACCACCAGCAATCCTTAATTGGATAGCTACGAATGCGAAAGTTCTTTTAGATAAAGCTCTGATAATTAATCCTAATAATGATTCGACAAAAATAAATTTAGGTGCCTGTTATTTGTTTGGTAATATATCAGACAATCCTATGCAAGGCATTTTAAAAGTAAAAGAGGTGGTTGATAAAAATCCTCAAAATATTTATGGTCAAATGATGTTAGGCCTAGGTGGTAAAAAATCAGCTCAATATCCAAAAGCTATTGAACGATTTACAGCCATTTTAAAATTATCACCTACTAATTTAGAAGCCATGGTGAATTTAGCTGAATGTTATGAGCTAACCAACCAGGAGGACTTAGCAATTGAATGGTATACCAAAATGAAAATATTGGTAAACAATCTAGCAGCTAAAGAAGCGATTGAAAAAAGAATTAAGGACCTGAAGAAAAAAAAATAAGGACCTGAAGAAAAAGAATTAATAGAGCTGAAGAAAATAGAAGAAAAAACATTTTTAATAACAAAAATTATAGGACATGCCTTGTGGAAAAAAAAGAAAGCGTCATAAAATTGCGACGCACAAAAGAAAAAAGCGTTTAAGAAAAAATCGTCATAAGAAGAAAAATAAATAGTTCTTCCTAAATACACTCCACTCTTCTACTTAGCAACTTTACTTTACCTTTTCCTTCCTTCGTAAAGTGGCAGTGTTTACAAAAATAAAATAATGCATTAGCAAAGTTATTACTATGACTTTATGCTTGCATTTTAAAAAGTTGCTATAAGTGAATAAAGAATTAATTATAAACAGTTCATCTGATGGGGTTGAAATTGCCTTGTTGGAGGATAAGAAATTAGTGGAAATCCATAATGAAAAAATGGATACACGATGGGCAGTTGGTGACTTATATTTAGGAAAGGTTCGTAAAATTATTCCTGGATTAAACGCTGCTTTTGTCGATGTAGGATTTGAGAAAGATGCTTTTTTACACTATACTGATTTAAGCCCTTACGTTAAATCAATCATAAAATATACCCAGGAAGCAGTTAATAATAACGATAATCAATTTGATTTCTCGAAATTTCAAACAGCTGCCGAAATTGTAAAAACAGGAAAAATTAGCGAGGTTTTAAATGGCAAACCAACCGTGTTGGTTCAAATTCTAAAAGAACCTATTGCAGCAAAAGGTCCAAGGTTAAGTTGTGAAATATCATTAGCTGGACGTTTTATCGTGCTAACGCCATTTAATGAAATAGTAGCAGTATCCAAAAAAATTCATAGTGGCGAAGAGCGTAAGCGCTTGCAAAAAATGATGGAATCTATTAGACCAAAAAACTTTGGTATCATTGTTCGAACTGCTGCTGAAGGAAAATCGACTGCTGAATTACATGAAGACTTATTAACTCTAGTTGAAAACTGGCAAAATATTCAGTCTAATTTGAAAGGTGCCTTAGCGCCTTCACGAATTATGAGTGAAGAAAGTAAAACAACAAGTATATTAAGAGATTTGCTTTCTGAAGACTTTAATAAAATAGTCGTCAACGATAAAAAAATATTTGATCTTACTTTAAGTTATTTGCAAAGAATTGCACCTACAAAGGCTAATATTTTAAGTTTACATAATACTGATCAAGATATTTTTGATCAATATGGAATTACAAAACAAGTCAAATCTTCGTTTGGAAAAACGGTTAACTTAAATAGTGGTGCTTATTTAATTATTGAGCACACTGAAGCATTACATGTTATTGATGTAAACAGTGGTTTTAAAAGTGTAAGTAATAACCAAGAAGAGAATGCCTTACAAACTAATTTAGAAGCTGCTGAAGAGATAGCACGTCAATTAAGATTAAGAGATATTGGCGGTATTATTGTCATTGATTTCATTGACATGAAACTTCCTGAAAATAAAAAGAAAGTACAGGAAGCTTTAGACGAATTCATGAAAACCGATCGTGCAAGACATTCAGTTTTACCAATATCTAAATTCGGCTTATTACAAGCAACGCGTCAAAGAATCAGACCCGAAGTAAATATAAATACCTCCGAAGATTGTCCAGCTTGTAATGGAACTGGCAAAATTACTTCTACCTTATTATTGGAGGATGAAATGGAAAAGAAATTGGCTTATTTGGCAACACACGGTCATAAGAATTTGCAAATTTTAGTACACCCTATCATTCACTCTCATTTAACCAAGGGTATTTTTAGTAGTATTCTTAAAACATGGAAGCGCAAGTATAAGATTAAGCTTAAATCAATTCCTGAAAATAACAGTCATTTAGTAGAGTACAAATTCTTAGACGAGCAACAGGAACAAATTAAGCTGTAAAACTATTTTCGGTTTTTACTCCTAAATTAATTTAAATAGCCTTTATCTTTAAGGTATGAGCAAAGCTAAATCAGCCTTCTTTTGTAATAATTGCGGATACGAGTCTGCAAAATGGGCGGGTAAATGTCCTGCCTGTAATGAATGGAACACCTTCACCGAAGAATTGGTAGAGAAGGGAGAAAAGAAAGACGCAGGATGGGAAGGTTATACGACTCAACAAAAAGGTACACAGGTTATTGCCATCAATGAAGTAAATAGCCAATCTGAAAAAAGAATTAATAGCGCCGATCCCGAACTTAACAGAGTATTAGGAGGCGGTATTGTATTGGGTTCCATCGTTTTAGTAGCAGGAGAGCCAGGTATTGGAAAAAGCACTTTGTTTTTACAACAAGGGTTAATGATGAAGGATCAAACCGTTTTATATATAAGTGGTGAGGAAAGCATACAGCAAATTAAAATGCGTGCCGATCGTTTGAATTTACAGAATGAAAATTTTTATTTACTTACCGAAACACGCACGCCGGATATTTTCAAAGCCATTAAAAAATTAAAACCAACAGTGGTAATTGTGGATTCCATTCAAACCTTGGAATCCAATTTGATTGAAGCGGCGGCAGGAAGTGTTTCTCAAATAAAACAAACGGCAGCCGAATTTCAACGCTTTGCAAAAGAAACAGGAACTCCTGTATTTTTAATTGGACATATTACTAAGGAAGGCACCATTGCAGGACCAAAAATTTTAGAACATATGGTGGACACCGTGCTTCAGTTTGAAGGCGATCGTCATTATGCATATAGAATGTTACGCACTTTGAAAAATCGCTTTGGTAGCACCAGCGAATTAGGTATTTATGAAATGACAGGCGAAGGCATGAAAGTTGTCAATAACCCGTCGGCCTTTTTAATTGCACAACGAAACGAATCATTAAGCGGTAGTACCATAGCGGCATCAATGGAAGGTATGCGACCATTGTTAATTGAAGTGCAAGCTTTAGTGACACAAAGTGTCTATGGCACACCTCAACGTACTGTTACTGGATTTGATTTAAGACGACTACAATTATTATTAGCTGTATTGGAAAAACGTGGTGGATTTGCTTTTGGCATGAAAGACGTTTTTGTAAATATTGCGGGAGGCTTAAAAATCGAAGACCCATCCTTAGACTTAGCCATTATTTTATCATTACTATCCTCCTACGAGGACATACCACTTCCTCAGGGCATTTGCTTTGCAGGCGAAGTTGGATTGAATGGAGAAATTAGAGCAGTCAATAGAATCCAACAGCGTATTGCTGAAGCAGAAAAATTGGGTTTTGAAAAAATTTATATTTCTGCCTTTAATAGTAAAGGTATTGAGCCCAAAAAACATAGTATTCAAATTATACCTGTTGAAAGAGTAGACGAAGCGTATCGACTATTCTTTTAATCATGTCTATTCAGACTTTTGCCAAAACATTATATCAAATAATTCAGGATTATTTTCAAGGATTTGTTCATTTGTTTTATCCTCATGTATGTTTGCAATGCGCTACTGAAAATTTATTAAGCGAACAAATAATTTGTAATGAATGTGAAACGCTTCTCCCCTATACTAATTTTGCTTTCATGCAAAACAGTCCAGTAGATAAAATTTTTTGGGGAAGGATTAAGCTTCAAAAATCAATATCTATTTTATTTTATACAAAGGAAAGTATTGTACAAAAAATACTTTTTCAATTAAAGTATAAACAAAATAAAAAAGCAGGTTTATTAATGGGCAAACTTATTGCAGCTACTTTAAAGGACTCAACTGATTTTGATGATAATACTTACTTAATTCCCATTCCAATAAGTAAGGCAAGACGAAGAAAAAGGGGGTATAATCAAACTGAACTCATTTGTGAGTCAATTGTTGCCAATGGATTTAATGTTCCCATATTCAAAGGCTTACTAAAATCAAAAAACGGAGTAAAACAAACCCTAAAGGATCGTGTCCAAAGAGGCATGCATTTAGACAATGTATTCAAGCTAA
>CANETM010000008.1 GCA_947441205.1 Bacteroidota bacterium
GATTGCCTTTACTAATTCACCAGCAATACTATCTACTATAGATGTTGATTGCGCAAATAATTGAGAACACAATAAAACAAAAAATATGTTTATGAATAATTTCTTCATGTCAATTTAAATTCAAACTAGTTTGTACCATTTATATATAGTTACTAACTTATACTACTTATATACATTTCATAACTAATGTTACTTATATACAGTTACTAAATAATATTACTTATGTAGTTTACTAAATTTATTGAATTTCAATTGCAGCTAATTATATATTTTACAAGCGGTATGAATTATTTTTTAATTCTTCAAAAAAGTAGATAATTCAAAACGCTGTTCTACCGCTTTTTTGTTATTAGAAATTATGTTGATATTAGTATAGGGAACAGTTGGAAAAAATATATCAGTCATAACATTTAAACCTCCATCAGCGAAAAACTCAATAGACGCTTTATCAACAATAGCATAAAAGCCTGTGGTTTTTGAAACAGCTAATCGGGGAGCAAAATGTTTAGCAGCAAATTCTGGATTGAATTTATGTACGCCAGCTAATGTCCTATCAATAAAAAATTGATTAGTTATTGAATCGTACCCAAAATCTAAATATTCTCCTAAATCATTTGAAAGCGATACAGTATATGAGCTTAAATTATTTTGATCAAAGCTAATTTTATAAGCGCTGCCTAAGGAAGGCACATTAAGTTTGCCATTCCCTTTTGAAAGAAGCTGTATTTTTTTAGGCAATGCATACATAAATTTGCTTGCATCAGATGTTAAATACATTTCTCCATTTACATTTTTTAAAGCTAAAGTTCTTGGTAAGGTTGTGGCACTCCTCCAATTGAAAGTTGGCACTTCTCTCGCATAAATCCAATTGCTCATCCAGCCTATTGAGATTTTCTCTGGACCATTATCTGACCAGGTTACGCCAGCATAATTATCAGCTCCATAGTCCATCCATTTTGTTTTGTTTGAATTACTTTTAAAAGAGTGGCCATCGAAATCACCAATGAAAAACTGCGTTGCCGAACCTTTATTGGGTCCCCCTGGATTAATACTAGAAGTAAGTACCCAATATTTTTTATTATCATTACTCAAAGTAAATAAATCAGGACATTCCCAAACACCATCATGATTCCCCAAGTCTTCTCCAAAGTCGGACTCCTTTGTCCATTGAATTAAATTTGCAGAGCTATAAAATGAAACCTTATTTTTTACCGCCACAACCATGATCCACTTTTTTGTTGCATCATGCCAAATCACTTTAGGATCTCTGAAGTCTTTAATGCCTGGATTTTTTATAACTGGATTTCCCTTGTACATTTTCCAGGTATACCCATTATCCAAACTATATGCAATACTCTGATTTTGAAAATCAGTTCTGCCCGAATATTCTCCCTCCATATTGTGTTGCGTAAAAATTGCTACTATTGGAGCTTTACCATTTTTACCAAAACCCGATGTGTTTTTTATATCTACTACGGCACTGCCTGAAAATATCATACCAATACTATCGGGATATATAGCAATAGGTTCCTGCTTCCAATTAATTAAATTTTTGCTTGTTGCATGTCCCCAATGCATAGGCCCCCAAACATTGGAATCCGGATTATGTTGAAAATATAAATGATATACTCCATCCTTATAAAACATACCATTAGGGTCATTCATCCAACCTTTACTGGGTGTAAAATGAATTTGAGGACGGTACAAAACTTCAGCTTTTTCAGCCATATTTTGCAGTGTGGTATTTGTACCATTTTTTGAAATAAGCTGCGAACTATTTTGTGCAGATACATTTAAAATTGAAAAAGTAATTATTATCAACAATAAATTTATTTTAATTAATGTCTTCATTTATTTTATTTTATACGCTGTGAGATATAATCTAATACTTGAAAAGCTGTTTCTGCCATTTTATTACCCTTATTGTCTAACAAAGGATTAATCTCAGTTAGTTCGATGCAACAAACCTTTTTTGTTTTCAATAATTGCTCGATAACCTGCATCACTTCGTTTGGGAATAAACCATGAGGTACTGGTGTTCCTGTGCCGTAGGATATATTATCACAATCCATTGAGTCCACATCAAAGGAAATATAAATTAAATCACAGTCCAATAGTTTGCCAATAGCTTCTTTAACACAAATATCCAAACCGCGATATCGAAGTTCTTCGACCTTTACTAATCGGATGTTATTTTTTTCAATTGAGTATTTTTCAGCTTCTTCAAAATCTCGAACGCCAATATAAATTAAATGATTGGGTGTAAATTTTGGACCTTTTCTTCCAATATTTTTTAAATTATTCCAATGCGAAATAGTTGCTTCACCTGGTTCGTTTATTTGACGATCTAAATTATCTAAACCCATTGCTGCTGCTAAAGGCATGCCATGAATATTACCTGACGGCGAAGTATAAGGAGAATGTAAATCGGCATGTGCGTCAATCCAAATAACACCCAAAGTTTTGTTAGGATGCGCAGCTTTGATGCCACTAATCGTGCCTAATGCCGATGAATGATCACCCGATAATACAATTGGGAAAAAACCATCATTAATACTTTCACAAACTGCATTAGAAACTCTTTCACATTGCTCAACAACATGCTCAATTCGTTTCGCAAAATTATTATTGTATTTATTGTAAATGGTTTCATTATGCGTTTCAACGTCTTGATATAAGTGACGATGAAAGTAATCGTTGTTTTGATTGATGGCAGCAATTTCAATTGCATCAATCCCCATATCTGATCCTCGAGTACCCGCTCCAATATCGGATCGATTTTTAATAATTTTGATGGTCATATCAGGTTATTTAAACTATCGTAAGTGTACACTAAATTCTTTGGGCATAAAAAAACCACCTACATATGCAGGTGGTTGATATCATAAATAAATGCGAAAATTTAAATCGATTTTTTTACAAATTTTGTAAGTATCACAATAGTATCCCCATTTATTTTTCCTTCAATTTGTTCAGCATTATCAGGTACTAATCGAATTTTTCGAACAATAGTTCCTTTTGGTGCCATAAAACTTGCTCCCTTCACGTTTAATTGTTGTGTTAATACAATCGAATCTCCGTTCTCCAATTCGGTACCATTACTATCTAAATGCTTAGCAGAAACTTGATAAGCTGATTCAGCCCAGGTAACAACTGTTTCGTCTAATTCAACCGATGTTATTATTTCATTAGCCCATTCTTGGTCTTTAAAGCCATACAATATTCTATAACTTAATGCTTGCACACTTGGTTCCGTATTCCAAATACTTCCCGCTAAACATTGCCAATGGCTTCCTGCGTCAGCACCTTCTAAAATGGAAATACATTGATCACATAAAGCCACTTCGTTTTCAATAACGTCACTATTTTTAGGACTTACGGCATAAGCGCTAGCAGCTTCATTCGTTGTACATAATTCACACAATCCTTGTGCTCGTTCCTTTAATGTATTGGAAAGTCTTGATTTCATAATTTTATTTAAATTTTTACCTTTATTGAACAGCGGGAATGAAATAGTAGATACTTTAACGGCTATTATTTTCGTCTTCCGTTAAATTTTTTATTGACTGACTTGGGTGCATAGGCTGGCGTGGGGCCAAACTCCTCAGGAACTGGACCTTTTAATACTGGCGCACCAAGTAATTCTTCGATGGTGGCAAATTTAGATTGTTCTTTTTCGCTTACTAATGTAAATGCAGTACCTGAAGTCGCTGCGCGCGCAGTACGACCAATACGATGTATATAATCCTCTCCATCATTAGGAACATCATAATTAATGACAAGATCAATGTCATCAATATCAATACCCCTACTTAAAATATCAGTAGCCACTAAAATTTTTGTTTTTTGATTTCTAAAATCCTGTAAATATTGTTCTCTACTTTTTTGATCTAAATCGGAATGAATTTCTTCCGCTGCTAATTTAGCGCGTTTCAATTCGGCCGTTAATACTTTTACATTTTGTTTTTTAGAACAAAACACAATGACTTTTGTGAATTTTTTTGAACGCAACATGTCTTTTATAATCGGCACTTTCTGTGCCTCATATACCACAAATGCTTTTTGTATAATTTGCTCGGGTGGCTTTGAAATAGCAATGTTGATTTCAATTGGATCCTTTAAAATTTTCTTGGCTAAGTCACGCATTTTAACTGGCATGGTTGCTGAAAACAATAGGTTTTGTCTTTCCTTAGGTAAGTAGGTAATAATTTTTGCAAGGTCATCACTAAAGCCCATATCCAACATTCTATCCGCCTCGTCTAATACTAAATATTTTAAACCATTCAATTTTACGTAGCCCATATTCAAATGCGCAATCATTCTGCCAGGTGTACAAACCACAATATCAACGCCACTTGTTAACGCTTTTTTTTCTGTCGTAAATGAGTTGCCATCACCTCCGCCATACACTGCAATGGAACTTACATCGGTAAAATAGGATAAACCTTCAATGCTCTCCGCAATTTGAATAGCTAACTCACGTGTTGGTACAATGACCATGGCGTTAATATCACCAGCAGTATGAGGAGAAGTTAATAAACGATGTAAAAGAGGTAATAAAAAAGCTGCCGTTTTTCCAGTACCTGTTTGTGCAGCTGCAATAATATCCTTGCCTTCTAAAATGGGAACCATTACTTGTTGCTGAACCGGGGTGGCTGTCTCATACCCCATTGCATCAATCCCATCCAATATCTTCTGATCCAGCCCTAAATCAATAAATTTCAAAATAACTTGTTTTTCTAATAAGTTACGAAGATACGATTTATTATAGCGAGTTAGCCTTAAGTTGAATGATAGTTGGTTTTATGACTTTAATTCCTTTTTAAACAACTCAAGCACTTCATTCCAATCATTTACACGAATATGATGCGTATGATGAACATTATGAGCTGCTGTGAATAATATGGGCTTCCCTTTACAGAAATCTAAATTCTTACAGTGGTCATCAATTAAATAATGTGAATCAATGATACTTTTATCACCACAAAAAACAATGTTTTTCCAACTAATAAAAGGGAAATACTCCTTTAACCACTCCGTTTTTTCAAATAATGATTGAGGAAATTCCATCGCTGCAGAAACAACATAAATTTCATAATCCAACATTAATGTTTTAATTGCTTCCAAAGCACCTGGCATAATGGGTGCTGTTCTAAAAAATCCAGGCGTGAAACAAAAGTTTCTTACTGCTTGTTTATCAGGAAAGGCATCGGACTCAGGTATGCCTTGCATTTGTGACCTGTCTATTCTAATCCCAAAATCACGTTCATACCAATCAATCATTTGGGTTTCAATGTCTACAAGTACACTGTCCATATCAACAGCGATGATTTTTTTCATATGCACATTTTTGCTTCCTCAATTTAATGAAAAATCATTGAAAAATAGTTGGCCACAAACTTGAATAACATGAATATGATTTGTCATAAAAGGCTGATATTTGCTAAAATTATTTGATTAAAATATTTTATGAAAAAAGTTACCATACACAAAGCGGATAGTAGAGGTTCAGCAAACCATGGTTGGTTGCATAGTTTTCACAGCTTTAGCTTTGCAGGTTATCATAATCCTGAACGCATACATTTTGGCGCTTTACGCGTATTAAACGATGACACCGTTAGTGGTGGTATGGGATTTGGCGCACACCCTCATGATAATATGGAAATTATAAGTATTCCTTTGCAAGGTGATTTAGAGCATAAGGATAGCATGGGTAACACGACAGTAATTAAACATGGAGATATTCAAGTAATGAGTGCAGGTACAGGCATTCAACATAGTGAGTACAATAAAAATAAAAACGAACAAGTTAAATTTTTACAAATTTGGGTTTTCCCAAATAAGAAAAATGTCACACCTAGGTATAATCAAATTACTTTAAATGTGAATGATAGGCATAATAAATTACAGCAAGTACTTTCTCCAAATGCCGAAGATGAAGGTGTTTGGGTTCACCAGGACGCTTGGTTTCACATGGGTAATTTCGACAATGAAAAAACATTCCAATACCAAATTAAAAAAGAAGGAAACGGTGTGTATGTTTTTGTATTAAAAGGAAAATTTTTGATAGATGGTTTGGAAGCAGACACTAGAGATGGCATAGGCCTGAGTGAAATAGATCAAATAGATTTCAAAGCAATTACCAATGATGCAGAAATTTTATTGATGGAAGTCCCTATGCAGTTGTCATAAGTTTGCAATTGCTATAATTAATTAAGCTAAGCTTTTAGAAAAAAGCGTTTCATGATTTTTTTCAGCGTCAATCTAATTTCAGCTTCATTAGTATATCGAATTGCTCATCATTTCCTAATTTGAATAGGTGCTTGTCAAAAGCTTTAAATCCGTTTTTGGTATAAAAGGCAAGTGCTCGGTGGTTTTCCTCCCATACACCTAACCATACGTAACTTACCTTTTTTGATTTTGCAATTTCAATGGCTTTATCAAAAAGTAGTTGTCCAACCTTTTTACCAAAGTATGTTTTGTCCACATAAATTCTTTCTATTTCAAAAGCATTCAAATCCTTTTTTTCGGATTGCGCATCACCTGTATTTACTTTTAAATAACCCACTACGGTATTGATGCTGTTATCAACCGCAAAGTAAAATGTTGAATTTTGATCGTTCAATTCAGACGATAATTTTTCAGCGGAAAAGCTATTATTCAAGTAAGCTTGCATGTCCTCAGGATTATTATGCTCGTTAAAGGTTTGCGCAAAAGTCGAACGACTAATCGTTTGCAGTTTTGTTAAATCGTCAATACATACTGGCACAACTGAAATGGATTCCATGCATTATTTTTTTACTGCATACTTGATTGTTCTTGCATCACGAATTACGCCTTTCCAATTTAAGCCATATCCGAAATCATAAACATGACCTTGCACATCCTTATAGGGTTTCATATCATGAGGTTTGTCCTCATATTGTTTTTCAACCACACTCATGTTTAAAGGCATTTGCATTGGTAATAAACCTGAAGGTTCAACTTTGCCTGAAATGATGTCTAATTGCGCATCAACTTGAACTCCAAATTCTCCAATAATTGCATCTACCTCTTTTTCAAATTCACCAAATACCATTGGATTGCTAATAGAAATAGATACTAAAACAGGTTTTCCATTCATGGCTTGCTTCGTTTCAAAAATAGTTTGTAAGTCAGGATAGGTATTTGATTTTGAGGTTTTTCCCTTATACGTTCTATCCGTAATAGTTGGATCAATAACAGGATCGCCTGCTGCCATGCTATGTTCACGAGCATCTATTGCAGTATAGTCTTTTAATTGTAAGCTAATTGGTACATAACCATTCCCCCCTGCTGCGCGGTCAGCACTACTATACCCACCACTAATTGGACTTTTAATAAATACAATGGCGAAGTCCGCTTTGGTTGGATCATCGGTTACATTATAATATTTTTTAACGATTTCTAAATTAACTGGATAATCTGATTTTTCAGGAGAAGGTTGTCCAAAAAAATCAAGGCCTGCTGGTGTGATTCTTTTAGGGATATAAACTGTTTTGCCTTTTACAATTGGTATGCTTTTGTTTTTATTTTTGAGGAGTACAATTGATTTTAATTGTGCATCATACCCCGCTTTCATAAATTCCGATTTTCCAACTATTAAATTGGATTCAATAGGATCTAAATATGCATTTTCAAATAAACCAACTCTGAAAATATTTAACAATAAGCGAATAGCTGATTGCTCGAAACGAACACGCATAAAAGCTTCACCATGCTCTTTAACACCCATTTGATATGCTTCTAAAACAGGCTTTGCATCATTGTTTCCGCCAAATTGATCGGCACCAGCCATCAACACTTT
The DNA here is from genome assembly GCA_947441205.1 of Bacteroidota bacterium. GTDB lineage: Bacteria > Bacteroidota > Bacteroidia > Chitinophagales > Chitinophagaceae > Sediminibacterium. The sequence goes on from CANETM010000008.1 coordinate 7,826, forward strand.
ATAATGTCTTTCGGCTACTGATAATTTTTCTACTCCCCATGATTTACCCCAAAATACATTTGGCTTCTCACCTTCATTAGCAGTCACTAACCAATCGGTACATACAACTCCGTTATAATCATATTTGTTTCTTAATAAATCGGTAATTAAATATTTACTGTAGGCATTTCCAACATTTTCACCGTTCTTTTTATCTTGATTAAATGATATCGTATAATATGGCATTACAGCAGCAGCTTTTTTAGTGCTTCCTTTTAATTTAAATGCACCTTCGGTAAATGTTCTTAAATGCATTTGAAAGTTATTACCAGGATACACAGCAAATTTTCCATATGCAAAATGACCATCACGTCCAGCTTCTTCGGGACCTCCACCAGGCCAATGTTTTACCATTGCGTTTACACTATAATTTCCCCAACCATTATAATTATCAATTGCTTTAGGAGAGGTTTGAAAACCGTCAACATAAGCTCTTGACATATCCGTTGCTAATTTTGGATCTTCTCCAAAAGTTCCGATAAATCGATTCCATCTAGGCTCAGTAGCTAAATCTATTTGTGGTGAAAGTGCAGTAGTAATGCCTAATGCGCGGTATTCTTTGGATGCAATAGAACCAAATTTTAAAGTAATACTTGGATCAAAAGTTGCCGCTAAACCAAGTTCTTCAGGCCATTGTGAAATAGTACCGCCACTACCCGCATTATATTCAGACTCCTTGTTAGCGCCATTTCTTGGATCGGAGCTATTGTTTGCAGGAATACCTAGTCCGATGGATTCAACAAATTTTTGAATATTATTATTCCATGTAGCAGCTACTGTTGGATTCTGAACCGATGTAAGCAATACATGTCTTAAGTTGTCATTCTTTAAAAATTGAATTTGTTGATCAGTTAAATCTGAAGGCATGGCACCACTTTCAGGAAATGCTTTTCCATTATAAGTAGCTTTAAACCTACCCATTGCTGACATTGGAACAGTTTGGTGACCACTATATAACATTAAACCAGCAATTTGTTCAACCGACATTCTACTTGCTAAATCCTCGGCGCGTTCATTAACATTCAAACGCCAGTCCTCATATATATCAACAATACCATTTTTATTTAAGTCTTTAAAAGGCAAGCCGTCCTTTACTAAAATTTTTACACCTGAGGTCTCTGAATAACCAAGTGTAATTTGCTCATTCACTTTAATTTTTTTAATCCCATTGGTTAAATTTACTTCCTCCCATTTTTGTTGTGCGTTTAATACAAATGGGATAATCATAAATAGTGTACAAAGCCTTTTCATAAAACGTTCGTTTAGAGGATAAATATAAATAATTATTGTGTCATAATAACGCAATAACGTTAAATTACTATAATTTATTATTTGTACGCTACCGCCTAATTATTTTAAAAGAAACGATAATAAAAATGATAAAAATCATACTTAGTAAGAACATAGCTTACTAAATTAAAATTTAGGAAATATTTACCTTAAAGCAATACTGATGCACTATTAATAAAACTACTTTTGTTTAAGATGAAAATCATAAATCCCCCATTTGTAATAATTTTTACTGCGTTCGTATTTTTTGTATCCTGCAAACATGATATTATCAACGATCCCAATGATAAAATTGCAGATACTACAAAAGTTGTGACACCATCCATTGGCGGCACAACTAGTTCAGACACAGTGTGTTTTAACACTGAAATACTTCCTTTATTTTCTAGTTATTGTGGCTCCTCGGGCTGTCACGATTTAAATAGTCATGAGGATGGTGTTGTTTTGACTGATTATACACGAATCATGAAGGGCATTAGAGCAAAATTACCAAACAATAGCAAATACTTTACAGTCATTGGTAAAGATATGCCTCCCAAAAATTCGCCTCAAATGTCTGCAGCTAATATCGCAACTATTAAAAAATGGATTGAACAAGGTGCACTAAATACGCAATGTGCCAATGTTTGCGATACCACTGTTTTCACTTATATAGGTTCCATTAAAACAATTTTTGAAAATAATTGTAATGGTTGTCATGGTCTAAGGCCAGGAACAGCCAATATTTATTTAGGAGACTATGCAAGTACAAAATCATATATAACTGCAAATAAAACCCTGTTTTTAAACTCAATTAATCATACAGCAACTACATTATCAAAAAATATGCCTCAATCTGGGAAAATGGTTCAATGTAAAATTACTCAAATTGAAAAATGGATAAATAATGGATACCCTCAATAAAATGAAAAAAATATTATTTATATCAATCGCTTTGGGATCAACACTTATGTTTTCGTCATGTTATTATGACAAAAAAAATGAGATTTATCCTCAGGCATTAACTACAACTTGTGATACTACTAATAGTACCTATGCTACTGTTGTTACACCTATTTTAAATACAAATTGTAATAATTGCCATGCTGCATCTGTGGCTAAAAATATTGGAGCTAATATCGTATTAGATAACTACACAAGTTTAAAACTTTACGTTACTAATAATTCATTACTAAACTCAATTAATCACACAGGAGGTCTCACTCCAATGCCCTTAAATGGTCCTAAAATGAATGCATGTGATATTAGTAAGATTACAGCCTGGGTAAATAGAGGCGCCTTAAATAATTAAATACTAAAATTATAATTTATGAAAAATTTAAGCATTGTTCTTGCCGTTTTGGTATTAGGAATATCTTTACAGACAAATGCACAAAAAGTATTTGCCACTAAAACAGGGCAACTTTTTTTTAATGCTACTGGCAGCATTGTGAAAATTGTTGCAGTCAACAACCAGGTAGACTCAAAATTTGTTGATGCTACGGGTCAAATAATTTTTGGGGTTCTTATTAAAGGATTTAAATTTGAAAATCAATTGATGGAAGATCATTTTAATGAGAATTATATGGAGTCAACTCAATTTCCAAAAGCAGATTTTAAAGGATTTATCAAAAATATAAAAGAGATTAATTTTGCAAAAGATGGTAAGTATCCAATTGCTATTGAGGGGAACCTAACGATACATGGTGTTACTCAAAAAGTAGGAACCGCAGGCACTTTGGAAATCGCGCAGGGGAAGCCATCAATCATTGGCGAGTTTAGTGTTAAAATAAAAGATTACGGAATTAAGGGATTATATATTGGCGATAAAATCGCTAATGAAGCAAAAATTAATGTGAACTGCAAATATCAAAACTAAGTATATGCAAATAAAACAAATTGGTATTTTCATTGTAATATTTTTAGCAAGCGCACAATTAAAGGCCCAGACGGTAGATTTATTTGCAGAGGAGAGTAATAAAAAAGTAAAAGATATTGTAACCAGTACTTTTAAATCAACTAGAATCGTAAATGGACAATCCATTGAAAACGTTGGTGCGGGGGTTTTGGACTTTAGAATTTCACATCGATTTGGTGCTATTAGTCAAGGAGGATATAATTTATTTGGGTTAGATCAGGCAACTATGCGTATTGGATTAGATTATGGAGTAATACCTCGATTAACAGTTGGTATTGGTCGTAGCACTTATGAAAAACAATACGATGCATTTTTGAAATTTAAAATCTTACAACAACAAACAGGTGAAAAAAATATACCCGTTGGTATAAGTTACGTTGGAAGTACTATTTTAAAAACAATTAAGGATGCAAGTACTACTTATACTCCCTATACTACCGACCGATTATCATTTGCACATCAAATATTAATTGCTAGCAAAATAAATGACTACTTATCAATTCAATTATCACCAACTGTAGTTCATTACAATTTAGTGGATAGTACTAATATACCAAACGATTTTAAATCACTTGGTATATCATCGCGATTAAGAGTAAGCAAACGCGTAAACATTACATCGGAGTACTATATTAGATTTGATAAATTAGCAGGGTATTATAATCCTTTGTCAATAGGAGTAGATATTGAAACTGGAGGACACGTATTTCAATTACATGTTAGCAATTCAAAAGGTATGACTGAAAGAACCTTTATTAATGAAACAACTGGTAGCTGGATGGATGGTGATTTATGCTTTGGTTTTAATATCGTACGCGCATTTAGTATCAGAAAACCAAAGGAATTAAGAAGTATTAAGTGGTAATTCAAAGTATAAAATGAAAAAAGTCATCTTCATAATTGTCATTATCCTTGCAGTTGCTGCTAGTGTTTACTATTATACTTTTGTATATTCAAAAACACACCATCGGGATGCTCAAGCCGAAGCTTCGGTAATTATAACAGCAGATTCTTTATCAGCAGCTTATCAAACTGACGAGCAAAAAGCAAATACCAAATATTTAAATAAGGCAGTAGAGGTTACTGGAACAATTTTATCAATTGATAAGGACCAGGCAAATCATATTACCATTTTAATTGGCAAGGCCGATGCTTTCTCAAACGTATCTATTACGCTTTCCACTACGCAGCCAATTGCTCAAAAAGTTGGCGAAACTATAACCGTAAAGGGAGTATGCACGGGGAATTTATCAGATGTTATCATTAACGAAGGGGTTATTAAATAAGGATAATTGCTATTCAATCCCCCTATAATTAAATTTAATTCCCCACCCCTCTAATTAAATTCAGTTCACCCCATTTCGAAGACCAAACCTTATTTGATTAGGAATATTTCAAAAGAATTTGTTGTAGATTTAAGGAATTGAAAATTTTATGAAAAAGCAACTCCTTGTCATTTTATTATTTTGTTTAGGAACAACAAGTATCTCTATCGCACAAGCCGATAAGGCAGAAGCAGGTCTTAGTCAAATCATGAAAGACGATAAGGTAGTAGGATTCTCAGTGGCAGTGGTGAAAAATAATAAAATTATTTACACAAAGTCAATGGGAATGCAGGATATTGAAAAAAAGCTGCCGTTAACGGATAAAGCAATATTTAGAATTGCATCCATTTCAAAATCTTTTTCAGCAACTTCTATTATGCAATTGATAGAGGCTGGTAAATTGTCGCTTGATGATGACTTTAGTGAATTAGTTGGCTTTAAAGTTAGGAATCCAAAATTTCCAAATACAGTAATTACACTCAGGATGATTATGTCGCATACATCCTCGGTAAATGACAGTCAAGGATATTTTAGTTTTGATGTCATCAATCCTGCAAAAAATCCTAACTGGGAAAAATGTTATAATAACTATGAACCTGGTAAAGGATATATGTATTGTAATTTAAATTTTAACATGACAGGAGCAGTCATTGAAAGAGTTTCGGGAGAAAGATTTGATCAATATGTTAAGCATCATATTTTGGATCCACTAGGGATTTATGGTGGCTATTGTGTGGATTCATTGGATAAAAATCGATTTGCTACACTATATGAGTACAATAAGGAATCAGCAAAATTAAATCCATCGCCGGCCGCATATAATCCAAGAAGTGAAGAAGTTAAGAATTATGTGTTGGGTGAAACGACTCCTATTTTTTCACCAACCGGGGGATTAAAAATTTCAGCCACCGATTTGGCAACCTACATGATCATGCACGCGCGTCATGGAAAGTATAAAGGAGGTCGAATTATTTCAAAAAATAGTTCAATACAAATGCAAACAAAATTATCAGATGATGAAAATTATGGCTTAGCACTTGAAACCACTGATAAATTAATTCCTGGCGAAACCATGTGTGGACATACCGGATCAGCTTATGGACTATATAGTGCCATGTTTTTTAATGTAAAAAAGAAATTCGGAATTGTAGTAATGACAAATGGTTGTGGCAGCTATTTTGATTCTGGATTCAACGAGGTTATTAAAAAAGCTGTCAATACTTTACACGAGGCTTTTATAAAAGAATAATTGCTTTAAATTTTTTAAATACTAATTTAAAAAAAGTATAATCATAAAAGCTATACAAGCATTTTATTACAACCTCTTTTCCATATAAACCACCCCTTCGTTCGGATTATGATAGTAGGCATCAATTGTATAAAAGCCATTGTTACTATATAATTTAATGGCAGGTGTCATGGTGTCTAAGGTATCCAATCGCATAAGGGTATATCCATTTAATTTGGCGCGGCTACAAAGTATATTCATAATTTCTTGCCCAACACCTTTTCGTCTATAATCCGGCTTTATATACATGCGTTTTAACTCACATATATTTTCTCCAATTTTTCGATAAGCTGCACAAGCTATAGGAAGTTCATTGTCATAAACAAGCAAAAGGCAGCCCGTTGGACTGCCATACATGCTATTAATAATATTTAATTCTTCGTCGAAATTTTGAAATGCTAGACTAATATTTAATGAATTTGCATACTCCTGAAACAAACTAATTGCGTCATTAAATTGATCAGTTGTATTGGGAGTTATGTATTTCAAAATGTTAACTTAATAAAACTAAAACAACAGAGGCAATAATGCCTAGCACTGTTAATATAACACCACTGCTAAATGCTTTTGTGCCAGGCTTGAACATCCAAAACGCCGAAACACACATAAAAAATAAAGTTACAGCAAATACAATGGTAAAGTAGTGAACTATGTTTTTACTATTAGCCTTGTGTAAATCGGTAAAAGGTTTAATCCAGCCATATAATTCGCTTGTAGTATATTTAGCTTCTCCGGTTTGAGGATTGTAAGTGCCTTCTTTAAAATAAATAATGCCCCCTTCGGTTTTTGTTATTCTCAATTCCTTTATTTTAATCGACTTTCCTAAATCTACAGCATCCAAATTGGTCTCAATTGTTTTTTCATTTTTTACATCATGCTTCAAAAATGACGTGTCCCTATAAGTTTGAACAATACCACTTAATGAATATATGACTACTAAACCCACAATAATAAACCCAATTTTATTGTGTAAATCGCGCATGATTTTACGCATTTTCGAACTCGTATTATCCATAATTTAATTTTATTATCCTACTAAACTGTAAATTAAATAAAAGGTTTAATGACTATTTATGAATATAGAAATTAATTTACTAGTATTAAGCGATATTATTAAACTTGAAACATAATAAAACTGATATAAATCATTATAAAATACTATTTTCAATTTAATGAAGTATCCCGTTCAATTAACAGACCTGGAAAATGGATTGAGTATTTATATCCCAAATCCTGCATTGGTTAAACCCACCTATGAGCAATTGATGACTAGTAATGCAGCCGAGCCTTTCCCTTTTTGGGCAAAACTTTGGGCTTCGTCAAAAGCACTTACTAAATTTTTAGTGGATCAACCAAATTGGGTAAGGGAGAAAAGAGTTTTTGAAATGGGTGCAGGCATAGGACAGCCTTCCTTTACGATTGCTACCAAAGCAAAGGGACTAATCATTAGTGATTATAATAGGGATGCAGTTGAACTAATCAATACAAATATTGATTACTCGGCATCAACAAATGCAAAGGGAATAATAGTAGATTGGAATGAATTTGATTACACCATTCAAGCTGATGTTATTTTATTAAGTGATATTAATTATGCTCCTAATGAATTCAAGCCACTACTTCAAGTTGTCGAACATTATATTTCCAAGGATGCAGTGATTATTATAGCTACGCCTCAACGAATTATGGGAGTCCCGTTTATAGAAAGTTTACAAGCATTTATAAAACATACTTATGCTGAAACCATTTTAGAGCAGGAAAAAGAAGTGATGATTAGCCTCTATGTGCTTTATAAATAATACATTTTTAATAATGCGAAAACCTTAAAAGTAAGCTTCAAAAAGGAGGCATAAAAAGTAAGGGTAGCGCTAATGATATTACTTTAATGTTTTTGCAATTTCTTTATAAGCACTAGGAAGTACTAATTTAAAACGTTCGTAAGAAGCGTCAGAGATATTTTTATGATCAAATGGAACGTATTGTACATAGTCCTTTTTTTCACCTGCTACTCTACCATACTTATAACCATAAGTAAACCATCCGTCAGGCTGTAATTGAGCTTCAGGCAATCCAGTATTAGGTGTTGTGATAAAAAAGCGATTAGGTTGAACACTAGCATTATTAGTTAATTTCAAATTACGCATAGCCAAGTATGCCTCTTTCGCAGTTTCTACCGATGGATCGATTAATTCAACATGTTTAGATAAAAAATTGCGGTAACGGTATTGATTGTCTTTTTTATAATCATATAATTCATTCAACACTTGAGCAATGGTATCACGCATATAAGGATAGTGTGTACAACCCAATATCAAAGTGTTCATTGGAGTTTTAATATTTTCTTTTAACATTTTTTCCAATAAAGTCACTAAATGATAGCGTACATAATTTGCAGGATCATTTAATTGCAAATCCAAACAACTTCCTTTGTCATCATACTCACATAATAATTTATTGCTGGATTTGTCAAATTTATACGCTGCCAATAAAGTTGTATCAATTATATAAATTGGATTTTTCATAGAGGGACCTTTATACTCTTTCCTTGCTTGTTTAAGGGTGTCTACAAAGTAACTCCAATCGCGATCAATACTTTCAGCAAGACCAGCCCCTCCTTGACTTACGACTGACAAGATAGACAACCCCTTTTCCTTTGCCATTGCTTGTAAAGTTCTAGGGTAACCTTCGGAAGCTACTGTTCCAGCGGTAGCAAAAACACCAATGGTTCCTGCTCCTGCTTTTGCTTGATAAGCCAAGGCTGCTTTAGCGCCGGCATCAATTACGCCAATTACAGGAACATTTATATTGTCATTTTTAAACTTTTGTTTGATATCATTTAGCGCATAAGCAGTTGCTGTATTACAAGCAAGCACAATCATTTTTGCTGATTGCTTAGAATTATTTGATTGCAATAAAAACTGCATGTTTTTAATAATATGTTCTTTTAATAAATCGGTCTTTTTTTCAGCTGCGTAGTTTCCATAAGGCATATTGGCTTGATCGGCCAAATATTCAAAAAACTCACTGTTGAAATCGGGTTTCCCGTCAGCACCTGGCAAACCAGTAGCATTATTATAGGCATCTAATTGCAACATAGCTTCTAAAACCGTTAAACCTCCGGTGCCAGAATCAAAAACCCCAATGGGTAAATTATTTGTTGCAGAAGTTGTTTTTTGTGCATTTAAATTGAATGCAAGCGTTATTAAAACAGTAAAAGAAAATATTTTGAATTTCATAAATACCTATTATTTAGCTAATGTAATTATATTTCTTGACCTTAACATAAAATTAGGTTTAAAAATTACGTTTATACATGTCTACAGCCACTTATATATTAAGAGGTGCAATAATGAAATTAAACAATTTAAATATTCTATTTTTAACCAAGAATATACCTTATCAAATTCATTTTGCAACTAACTTAACAAAGCAATTATGACTAGGTATTTCAATTGCTGATTAAAATAAAGAATATGAAAGAAAAAATTATTGAAAACATAAGTAATCCTTCGCAACTAGAAATATTATATAGAGCAGATAAAAATGGTTTTGAACAAGCCATTAAAGTTATTAGTGATTCACATGGACATGAAACTGCTATTCAGTTTTGGAAAGAGCGACTTAATTATAAAGAAGATAGCGCAAGCGTATTTTCAAAAAATGAGTTTTGGCTAGCCTTTAAACTAATTTTTATCGCGGGTCTAATCGCTAATATTGTAAATATAAAAGGCATTAATCAAGAATTATTTTTATCCCGAAACATAAGCTTTATAATTATCCCATTTGTATCAGCTTATTTTTTATGGAAGCAAAAAATAAAGATGAATGTCAAATTGGTTATTGCTGCCTTATTTGGTATTTCCGCATTGTATATTAACCTGTTACCCAATGCTCCAACAAGTAGTTCCATTAATTTAGTTTATATACACTTACCTATTTTTTTATGGTGTATACTTGGTTATGCATTTATGAGTGATTCCTATTTAAGTACAGGAAAGAGAATCGAATTTTTAAAATACAATGGCGACCTGCTTGTGATAAGTGTGATTCTTTTTTTAGCAGGCATGTTATTTACAGTATTAACAATTGGTTTGTTTGAACTAATAGGAATGAATATCGCTGAATTTTATGTTAAATATATTGGTATATGGGGCATTAGTGCAATTCCTATTTTAGGAACCTATTTAATAAATACCAACCCACAAATCATAAATAAAGTGACGCCTATCATTGCCAAGATATTTACACCATTAGTATTTATTAATCTTACTATTTATTTAGTTATTTTAATTGGTAAAGGGAAATATCCGCACCAGGATAGAAATTTACTATTAATTTATAATGCATTATTAGTAGGTGTAATGGCACTTATATTTTTCTCGGTAGCTGAAATTGAAAAAAATAAAAAAGGTTACTATAACACAATAATATTATTAGGACTTTCTGTGTTAACAATTATTATCAATGGTATAGCGCTTTCTGCCATTAGTTATCGATTACTTGAGTATGGTATTACACCCAATAGAATTGCGGTTTTAGGGACTAATATTATAATATTTGTAAACTTAATGATGGTTGCCGTTCAATTATTAAAAGCAATTAGAAATAACACCTCACTAACCGAGGTGCAAAATAGTACTGCAAAATATTTACCTATATATGCAATATGGGTGGGATTAGTAGCTTTTTTGTTGCCGTTGATTTTTGGTTACAAATAAATCAAATTACCAAGCCTTATGTTTTGGCAAATTTATGTGATCCGTCACAATTAGGCATTCGTTTAGAGAGTCCACAGGTACAATCATGAAACCCTTTGCCGCATAAAATTTTAGGGGCATACTTTTCAATTCGATTGATTATAGTTTGTGCATTTTTTGTACCAGAAAAATAAATTAAATAAGCCCTTTGGCGCCCGGGTGTTAAAGCATTAAATGCTTTTTTAAGTTTAGCGTCTTTTTTAAATATATTTTCTAATTCAACAGGCAATGGGAGTTCTGAAGGTTTTGACTTAATTAATTTTACACCGCTAAGTTCTAATTCTATTGCTTCTTTGATAAATGATTTAATAAGCTTTGTATGCTTATTAATATTTGCCACAGAATCAAATTTCATCCACCTCCCTGACTGTGTATGTTCACCAGGGATAATTAAAATTCCATTAGGATCACTTAAGGATGCGCCGTTAAAAAAACTCAAAGCACAATGGTCTTTTAAGTTTGTTAATATAATTACATTTTTGCCATTATAGGTGTAACAAGGTACAGCCCATTTAAAATTCTCCTCAAGTTCAGTGGTTAAAAGTATTTCTCTTAATAGCTGTGTCTCCTGTTTCCATTTTTTTAAACCATTAATATAAGTATCAACTTTTGCATTCATGTTGTAAAATTAATTCAAACCAATAATGCTAAATTACTTCAACTTCATATTAATAGGATCCCATCCAATAATTTTTTTACTAAAATAACTTTCGTTGCAAGCTAATGCTGGGGCAGCTGCTCTAAATCCAAATGCAGCGTCTTCCACCACCGGCTTTCCAGTTCGGATAGCGTCAAAAAAGTTAGTGAAATGATCTAAATGGTCATCGTATCCAACGGGTGCTTTGTATAAAACGTCTTCTTTTGTTTTTCTTTTCTTTTGCGCTGCTGTCCATTTATTATTATAGTCCTTAGTCATTTCATCCTGCATGCTTTTTGAGAAAGTAAATACCGAGTCATAGCCACCAAAACCTGGGGCTTCTGGCATATAACTATGTTTTACTGTAATATCATTTCCTTTAACATCCATTACTCCTTCCGA
>CANETM010000009.1 GCA_947441205.1 Bacteroidota bacterium
GAATCTTTGATTAATCATCCTGCAAGCATGACACATGCATCTATTCCAAGAGACATAAGAATTGCAAATGGTTTAGCCGACGGATTAATTCGTTTGAGTGTGGGGATTGAAGATGCGGAAGATATCATTGCTGATTTGGAACAAGCCATAGGATAATGCAACAATGTATTTGATAAGATGATGGAATATAACATTTGAGAAAAGGATAATCAATAAAGTGAGTAAGCAAATAGAGATTAAAAAAATATTAGACCAAAAAGTTCGGCAATACAATAAGATTGATTTCATTGAAAAAGATCCCATTTGTATTCCACATCAATATACAAAGCAGCAAGACATAGAAATTGCTGCTTTTTTTGCCGCCATTTTTGCATGGGGAAACAGAACAACCATCATAAATAAGAGTAAGGAATTATTAAATAGAATGGACAATGCTCCTTATGATTTTTGCATCCATCACCAGCCCAAGGATCTCAAAAAAATAATAGGATTTGTACATCGCACCTTTAATGATACCGATGCTTTGTATTGTATTGAATTTTTTAAACAACACTTTCAAAAACAACAAAGTTTAGAAACTGCCTTTTTTACAAACCAAATAACAGGCAAACAAATTAAATCAGTTGAAGCGGCATTAACGCATTTTCAAACCTATTTTATGTCATTTGAAGATGCTCCAAAGCGAACACAAAAACACATTGCTAGCCCTGCGAGTGGATCAACTTGCAAAAGACTTAATATGTTTTTGAGATGGATGATTAGAAAGGACAAGCAAAATGTAGATTTTGGAATTTGGAAAAGTATACAACCTAGTGCTTTAATTATGCCCATTGATGTTCATGTAGCAAGAGTTTCAAGAAGCATTGGCATATTAAAAAGACCACAAACCGATTGGCAGGCTGCATTGGAGCTTACACATTATTGCCGTAGTTTAGATCCGAAGGACCCGGTTAAATATGACTATGCCCTATTTAGCTTAGGTGTAATTGAAAAATTTATATAATTCCGCGAAAATTTGAATTCCTTTAAATAACCTAAATTGTTTTAAAGTATATACAATTAAAAGTATAAAATTAAATACGTTCATCATTAAATACCATGGAAATAAACCTACAGTCACTTGAAAAATTAGATACACCGAGTTTAGAAACTACGATTAATGAACTTATCAAAAATGATTTTTCAAGATTAGTACAAATTTTATATCGTATTGATGTATCGGAAGCAAAGCTTAAAAATATATTAAGTGCTAACCCATCTGAAGATGCAGGTAAACTAATTGCACAAGTAATTATTGAAAGATTAGCTGCTACTAAAAAAGCAAGGGAAAGTTTTAATACTACACCCAAAATAGATGACACAGAAGAAAGATTATAAATGAAAACAGGCGACTGATAATTACCTATTTTAGTGGATGCATAATTTAATTATAGGTCCCCTAATTGAGGTCGCATAATAATATCCTCCACTACAGCTTGATTACTAAGTTGTGTCGACGCATAAATCATTTTAGCAATATCACTAGCCTCCATAATTCTTTTTGGATCAACACCTGAACCCGCCCAGCTATTGGTGTATGCAGCTCCTGGACAAACGGCTGTAACTTTAATGCCTTTATCTTTTAATTCTAATCGTAAGTTTTTTGAAAAGCCTAATAAAGCAAATTTGCTGATACTGTATGCACCTCCATTTTCATAGGCTCCCAAGGAAGCAATAGAGCAAATATTAAAAATATGGCCTGATTTTTTAGTGAGCATACTTGGCAAAATGGCCCTAGTTAAATGATAAGCTGAAAACAAATTGGTATCAAGCTGACCCTGCAATTGCCCCTCAGCCTCCTCCATTAATTTACCTGGTACAAAATAACCAGCATTATTAATTAAAATATCCGCTTGGGTTTTTTGTAAACACCATTTTGAAAAAGCATCCACATTGGCTTTTTGGGAAAGGTCAGATGCAAAATATTCAATATTTACTAAAGGAAATTGAGCGCGTAAATCAGTTGCTGCTTTTTCAAGGTCCGCAGGTGTTTTACTAGTTAAATACAAATCATGGCCATGTGCGGCAAATTGTTGCGCAATTGCAAAACCAATTCCTTTTGAAGCACCCGTAATTATAATATTCATAATAAAAACAATTAATAATAATATAAGATAAAGATAGTAAGCAAAATTGTAATTTCGTAGGGTATTCAATAATACCAATTATGAACTTGCCCTATCAGCATCTATTTTTTGATCTTGACCATACCATTTGGGATTTTGAAATGAATTCGAAAGAAACCTTGCTAGACCTGCACCATAAATATAATTTAGAAGACAAGGGAATCAGCGATTTTGACGCATTCTATGATCAGTATAGTATACACAATCATCGATTATGGGACAGATACACAAAAGGTTTTATTAAACAAGATGAGTTGAGATGGAAACGTATTTATTTAAGCTTATTGGAATATAAAATTGCAGATGAAAAGCTTTCAAGGGAAATGTCGGTTGATTATTTAGATATTTTACCCAATAAAAAAAACTTATTCCCTTATTGTATTGAAATTTTAGATTACTTAAAAAACAAAGGATATGAAATGCACTTAATCACTAATGGATTTGAGTCCGTTCAGTTTAAGAAAATTGAAAACTCCAATTTAGCACCCTATTTTAAGGAAGTAATCACTTCAGAAGCAAGTAATAGCTTAAAACCAAATAAAGAAATTTTTGAATACGCATTGCAAAAATCAAAAGCGAAGTTGGAACATAGCATTATGCTTGGTGACAATGAAAGTGCCGATATTCAAGGCGCCATTAATATTGGAATGGACTCGGTTTTTGTAAACCACATTAATGCAGTACCAACCGTACCAGCAACTTATACCATTACACATTTAAAAGAGTTAGAAGCTATTTTATAAGGTTAACATAACCTTCATTAAAAAGGCCTCGATAAAATCGAGGCCTTTTTAATTTGTTCTAATTATTTAAAATAGATAATTACCATTTAGCTAAAACGGTAATGCCCCCTTTAACTACATCACCGATTTTACAATTAATTTTTGCATCTATTGGAAACAATAAGTCAACCCTACTACCAAATTTTATAAAGCCGTATTCAGCCGTTTGATCATACTTTGTGCCTACTGCAGCATAATTACAAATACGACGAGCTAGCGCACCAGCAATTTGTTTTAATAAAATACTACCCTTTTCATTTTCAATAACCACTGACCATCTTTCATTATCAGTTGAAGACTTTGGATGCCAGGCTACTAAAAATTTACCAGGATGGTATTGGTTGTAAATAATATTTCCAGCTATAGGCGTTCGGTTAACGTGCACATTTGCAGGACTCATAAATACACTTACTTGAATTCGTTTTTCAGTGTAATACTCATCTGGTTGCACTTCCTCAATCACAACTACTTTACCGTCAGCAGGAGAAACAATAGCATTAGCGTCATTTGTCCAATTTCTACTTGGCATTCTGAAGAAAGAAACAATAAATAAAAATAATCCTAAGGTGATGATAAAAACTACCCAAGCAGCTATACAACTGATTGGAAATAGGTATGAAAAGCTAGCAATATTTAAAGCGCCTACCAATAAGGCAGTTAATGCAATGGTAGCTGTTCCTTCTTTATGTATGGTCATGCAATTTATTTAATGTGCGAATATAAAACTATTTTACTGATGATACATAATATCAAGCAATAACCAAACAAATGGCCCAGCTAATAATATGGAATCAAATCGATCTAAAAAACCACCGTGACCTGGCATCATACTTCCACTATCTTTTACACCAGCCATTCTTTTTAACTTACTTTCAAAAAAATCACCATAATTACCCGCTACCACCGAAACCAGACAAATTAAAAAAACAGCATTGGTATTTAAATCAGGTATAAAATATGCAGTTGCCTTGGAAACTACTAAAATGGAAATAAGCATGCCACCGATTGTACCCTCCCAAGTCTTATTAGGAGACACTGTTGAAATTTGTCTTTTCCCAATCATGGATCCTACTAAATAAGCCATGGTGTCATTCACCCAAACGGCTACTATGATTAACAATGGTATCGCAAAATCCCAATTCCTGTAATAAGTTGAAACAGGTGCTCCCTTTATTTGATAAAAAAGGGATAAAGCCATTGGTATATAAATTAAGCCTCCAATAGTAATAGCCCAATTTTGTAAACTAATTTTTTTACTTAAAACATCTCCAATAATCATAATAACTAAAATAGCTGGGACAATTCTTGTACCCACTAATTTAAATATTTGACCTTCCAATGGTAAAATTTTAGCGGATAGCGTAAACATAATTCCTGCAGCCAATAAATAAAATCCCCATTTATGAAATAGTGAAATGCTTTTATAATTTGGATAAATAAGAGATAATAATTTTTGATACTCAAACAAACATCCCATTGCAATGATTAAAAATAAGGTGAAAAAGGAATAGTTATTCCAAATCAACCCACATAGCATAATAATGACAAAAACCAATGCAGATAATGCTCTCACCTTAAAAACTGAAAAATTTAAAGCCATAAATTTTATATATTTTAATTGAATTTTATAATTATGCTTCCAAAGTATTTTGCTCAATTGTTTTTAGTACGACATGTGCAATATTGACAAAGTCATTTGGCACATAGACTTCTACTTCGCCTAAAAAAACATAGGACGAATCCTGCCGATCTAACAGTTTTGCAGGTACCTCATTTTGAATCAATAAATCAGTCACCATCATGGCGGTAGCTAAATTATTATTCGAGTATATTTTTTTCCAATCTTTCATAATTTGTATCTTTTTTCAAACAATGCAAAAAATAAACAACTAGCGCAACTGCAACAATACCCCAATATAAGGGTAAGTTTTCATCCATTACTTTATTCATTTTTTGATGATTACCACGAACTGTATATAAAGTAATAATAGCAATGCCATTGTTTATAAAGTGTAGTATAATAGGTAACCAAATGGTTCTCGAATACTCAAAAATAAATCCCAACACGATACCTAATACCATTCTTGATAAAAATCCAAAATATGAAAAATGGAATGCACTAAAAATGATAGCTGTTACCACAATGGCTACTATGGGCTTTCCGGACCATGCTAAAAGTGTTTTTTGTAAAGCACCTCTAAAGTATAATTCCTCAACAATTGCAGGAATCAATGCCACTGCAAATAAATTTATTAATAAATCGCCAATGGAGTTCATTTGTGTCATGACCATCATCGCTTTTTTATAGCTTGCTTCTAATTCCTCAGCCCATTGTTTAAAGGAAACGGGTATGGGTATCATTTCCGTCAAGGTTGCCGTGGCGCCACTTAATAATAAACCAGCTAGTGCCAATAATATTACCCAGCCAACCCATTTTATGGATTCAATTTTCTTAAATCCAAAGTTTTGTAAAATGGGTCCTTTTGAAAAATAGGCAATCGCAAAACTTGGTAACATAAATGCAATAATGGATGCCAAGGCATTCGCAAATAAGGAAACATGAGCGTTTTTAGGCAGTAGTAAAACAGTTTGTATTTCAGTTAAACCTACATGTAAATAATTGGCAACAATTGAAAAAGTAATAAAAGCCCCTAAAATCATGCTAATACCGGTAGCAGCGATAAGAATAGCCAAGCGCATTCCTGGAAGCATATAAAAAAGGGATCTGTCCTTATAACTCATCTAAATACAAATTTTGGCTACATTTGCAGCAGTTTCAATTAAATGCAAGATAACGAATTCATATGGTTTCTATAGGCAATATACAATTACCGGATTTTCCATTATTACTCGCTCCCATGGAGGATGTGAGTGACCCACCTTTTCGTGCCGTTTGTAAGGACAATGGCGCCGATTTAATGTATACTGAATTTATCAGTAGTGAAGGGTTAATTCGTGATGCCATAAAAAGCAAGCAAAAACTTGATATTTACGATTATGAACGCCCTATAGGCATTCAAATATTTGGTGGTGATGAGGAGGCTTTGGCCTTGTGTACTAAAATAGTTGATACCGTAAATCCAGATTTAATTGACATAAATTTTGGCTGTCCAGTAAAGAAAGTGGCCATGAAAGGGGCCGGCGCAGGGGTATTAAAGGACTTGGATTTAATGGTGCGTTTAACGGAGGCGGTTGTAAAAAGTACCAATTTACCGGTTACGGTAAAAACAAGATTAGGTTGGGATGAAAACAGTAAAAATATTCGCGAGGTAGCAGTTCGACTACAAGATGTGGGTGTTAAAGCATTAGCCATTCATGGTCGTACGCGTATGCAAATGTATAAGGGGGAAGCTGATTGGACCTTGATTGGAGAAGTAAAAAATGATCCCCGCGTTACCATGCCTATATTTGGTAATGGAGACATTAACTCACCTGAAAAAGCGGTGGAATATAAAAATAGATATGGAGTGGATGGTATTATGATTGGACGTGCCGCTATTGGATATCCATGGATATTTAGAGAGATAAAACATTTTATTGCAACGGGTGAAAAAAGAGCTGATCCAACTATTGAAGAAAGAGTTGAAGTAGCCAGAAATCATTTACGTAAATCATTGGAATGGAAGGGTCCTATTGCAGGTATTAATGAAATGAGAAGACATTATGCTAACTATTTAAAAGGTCTTCCAAGTATTAAAGACTATCGCGCTAAATTAGTTCGTATCACAGAGCCTTCAGAAATAGAAGCAGTTTTAGACGAAATTAAAGAGCAGTATAAAGGCATGGTAATTGAGTCAGGGAAAATTGTATTGGAAAACTATCACGAACACTGCCCTATAAATTAAAAAGTATTCATACAACTAATAAAAAAGGAGTCTCGACAGAAACTCCTTTTTTATTAATTAATATTTCGCTTCTATTGCACTAATTACTTCAGGTGCTAAAGGATCAACGGTCATAGGGAAATACTGCATTAACACCCCTTGTTCATTTACTAAGTATTTACAAAAATTCCAAGCAGGTTCCTGGTGACACCACCCATTAATAGTCATGTCCGATAACCATTTATAAACTTCGCTTTGGTGATTTTTTTTAATGACAATTGATTTTTCCATTAATGGGAAAGTAACCCCGTAATTTTTTTTACAAAAACTTTCAATATTTGCGTTATCACTTTTCTCTTGTTCTTTAAAATCATTAGCTGGAAAACCTATTATGACTAATTGATAACGATATTGAATTGACAATTTCTCCAAGGCATCATATTGACCAGTAAAACCACAATCACTTGCCGTATTTACAATTAAAACTTTTTTACCTTTTAAATCAGCAAAATTAAAATCCTTTCCATTAATGTCCTTTGTTGAAAGGGAATAAAAAGAAACCAAAGGAATAGCATTATTTTTATTGGTCTGAATTTGTTTTCTTCCACTTGCCTTGCTGGTCCACATAATAGCAGGGTACATTGTTTTTAATACAGATTGTCGATAAGACATTCCTGATTTTTTCATTAACAAAGTGGCGGTAACCAAAACGCCTAAGGCAATGGCAATCTTAATCATGATATTTTTTTTATTTTTCAAACCAGCTCCAATATTTTTCAAATCAGTTCCAATATTTTTTCTAGCATCATTCAAGTAACAGTTTTATAAACTTCAACTAACCAATTAATCTTTTAAGTAACCATCCTTTTCCTTTATAAGGTGGATATTTAAAACTAGGGTCTATCCAAGTTGGTGTTTTCAAGACAGATTTTTTATGCGTAAACGTATCAAAACTTGACTTACCATGATATGATCCTGTTCCGCTAAAGCCCCTACCACCAAAGGGTAATTCGTGATTAGTAATATGCATAGTAGCATTATTTACACAAGCACCACCCGATGGCACATTGGTTAACCAATACTGTTCATCGGATTTATTTTCAGTGAAAACATAAAATGCTAATGGATTAGGATTTTGTTGAATCACTGCTAAAGCCTCCTCATTAGATTGATATGTAATGATTGGAAGTATGGGACCAAAAATTTCATCTTGCATGATTTTAGCATCTGCTTTTATGCCTGTCATAATGGTTGGCTGAATAAATAATTTTTCTCTATCTGATTTACCTCCATATACAATTTCACCATCCGATAAATAGGAAGTTAAACGCAACCATTGTTTATCATTAATTATTTTACCATAATTTTCCGATGAAGCAGCGTCTTCGCCATAAAAGGATTCTATAGCTTTTATCAATTCATTGATTAATTCCTCTTTTAATTCAGATGGAACCAAAATATAATCAGGCGCAATACACATTTGACCCGCATTGGAAAATTTTGGATTTGCTAATCGTCGTGCAGCAACCCTAATATTTGCACTTGATGTAATAACAGCAGGGCTTTTACCGCCCAACTCAAGTGTTACAGGGACCAATTGCTCGGCCGCATATTTATAAATAATTTTTCCTACAACCGTACTTCCTGTATAAAAAATATGATCAAATCGGTTTTCAGATAATAATGGAGGCAATACGGTTGCACCCTCTCCTTCTAAATATAAAATGTAATTTTTAGGGAAAAGGGACTCAATAATTTTAGCCATCACTTTTGCAGTAGCAGGGGCAAATTCACTTGGTTTTAATACGGCACAATTTCCTCCGGCAATCACACCAATTAATGGTGTGAATAATAATTGAAAAGGATAATTCCAAGGTGCAATAATACATACCACACCCAAGGGCTCCGATATAATATAACTACTAGAGGGTTGATTTACCAAATTGGTAGATACCGTTGCGGGTTGCATCCACGCTTTTAAATGGGCAATGGTATCATTTAATTCACTTAAAAAAAATCCAATTTCTGTGGCCCATGCGTCCTCGTCAGTTTTTTTCAAATCAGCATAAAGGGCTTCATAAATTTCCTTTTCAGACTCAAGAACTACTTTCTTCAATCTATTAAGTTGGCTGATTCTAAAATCATAGGATTGGGTGGCCCCTGATAAAAAATAATTACGACAGGATTGAACTGCTTCTTTCATAGGATACTACTTTATAGATAAGCAATTTAAGCTTAAATTATGAATGCAGAAATTGTATTGTGTTTTCATCAAAATAATTGTGTTTTTTCCATTTTTTTCAATAATTTAACGGAACGATTTCAAAACGATTTGTAAACCAAATAATTAAAGATTGCTATGTCCAAGAAAAAATCAGATAACACAAGAAGGGATTTTATCCGAAATTCCGCATTGGCGCTGGGCGGATTTTATATCATGCCTAGACACGTATTAGGGGGTAAAGGATTTACTGCACCAAGTGATAAATTACAAGTTGCCGGTATTGGTGCTGGAGGAAAAGGAGAAGGTGATTTATGGTCATTTTTCCAAAGTGGAAAAGCAGACGTCGCTTTTTTATGTGATGTAGATGAACGCCAAACAGCATTAAGCCGTAAGCGTTATCCAAAAGCTAAAGTATATAAGGACTATAGAGAAATGTTAGAAAAAGAACATAAGTTTATTGATGCATGTTCGGTTTCTACACCTGACCATATGCACGGTGTTCAAGCAATGGCTGCAATGCAATTAAAAAAACACGTTTACGTTCAAAAGCCAATGGCGCACGATATATATGAAGCGCGTGTTATGACTAAAGCAGCTCATGATTATAGTGTGGTAACACAAATGGGAAACCAAGGATCTTCAGGTGATGGCGTACGTATGTTACAAGACTGGTACAACGCAGGATTAATTGGCGATGTACATACTATATATTGTTACACCGATCGTCCAGTTTGGCCTCAGGGCGTAATTCGTCCAGTTACTGCTAACGCTATTCCAAAAGAATTAGATTTTAATTTGTGGTTAGGTACTGCTCCTCAAAAAAGTTATTTCACTGACTTATTACCATTTAACTGGAGAGGATGGTGGGATTACGGAACCGGTGCATTAGGTGATATGGCTTGTCATATTATGGCACCAGCATTTGCTGTTTTAGGTTTAGGTTATCCAGTATCCGCTGAGTGTAGTGTTGCAACTCGTTATACTGCACCTTGGCAAAGAGTTTATTCACCAGACAGTCCGCCTGCAGCTTCTCATATAATTTTAACTTTCAAAGGACAAAACGGAAAACCTGATGTTAAATTACATTGGATGGATGGCGGTATTCAACCGGAACGTCCAGCTGAATTAGGACCTAATGAAGTAATGGGTGACGGTGGTAATGGTGTAATTTTTGAAGGTACAAAAGGTAAAATGATGGCAGGTACTTATGGTGTTAATCCACAATTATTACCAACCAATTTAACAGCTACTACTAAAGTTCCTCAAACCATTGAACGCGTAAAAGGTGGTGATAATGGTCACTATGCTGCATGGGTTGAAGCTTGTATCGCAGGTCATGGAAGTAAAGAGCATAAAAACTTAAGTTCTCATTTTGATATTGCTGGTCCATTAACGGAGTCGGTATTAATGGGTAATTTGGCTATTAGAAGTTACGACCATAAAGAAAATGATAAAAAAGGTTTTACTACCTATCCAGGACGCAACATTCAATTAACATGGGATGGTCCAAATATGAGAATCACTAATTTTGAACCAGCGAATCAGTTTGTAAAAAGAACTTATCGTGATGGTTGGACATTGGGTTTATAATCATTTCAATATAAATTCAAAATCCCTTCGATATCTCGAGGGGATTTTTTTTACTTAACTTCGAAAAGTAATAGAAATAAAATGTGTTTTTCAAATTAAATGATAGAACACCTTTTAAAAGAATTAAACACTTGATTGATGTAATTTAAAATGATAGAAAAATGAATGATAATTTAAAGGAACTATTTTTATTAAGAAAGGATATTCACTTTTTAAACTTTGGATCATTTGGTGCGACACCAAAACCTATATTTGAAAATTACCAGCACTGGCAAAGGGTTTTAGAAGCAGAGCCAGTTCAATTTATTGCATTTGACGGTATTGAATATTTGTCTACCTCAAGAGCGGCATTGGCAAAATTCCTTTATGTAAATGATAAAGATGATTTAGTGTATGTAACCAATCCAAGTTTTGCAGTAAACATTATTGCAAAGGCATTTCCATTAGAAGAAGGAGATGAAATTTTAGCGACCGATATTGAATATGGTGCCTGTGATAGAACTTGGGATTTTTATTGTGCTCAAAAGAAAGCCATTTACAAAAGACAAGCAATTAGTTTACCCATCACTACAAAGGAGCAATTTATTGAAGACTTTTTTAAAGGACTGACACCCAAAACAAAAGCCATTTTTATTAGTCATATTACAAGTGCCACTGGATTAATTTTTCCAGTAAAAGAAATTTGTGCCATCGCAAAATCAAAGGGATTAATCACTATTGTTGATGGTGCACATGCACCTGCTCATGTGGATTTAAAAATAAATGAGTTAGCCGTTGATTTTTATGTTGGCGCTTGTCATAAATGGATGATGGCTCCTAAAGGTGCTAGTTTTTTATACGCACATAAAAGTGTGCAACATTTATGTGAGCCCTTAGTGGTGAGTTGGGGATATAAAGCAGCCAAACCTTCAGATTCAGCATTTTTAGATTACCATCAAATGATTGGTACCAGGGACTTTTCAGCATTTCTAACCATACCAACTTGTATACAATTCATGAGCGATTATCATTGGGCTGAAGTATCCAAAAAATGTCATGAAACAGTACTTGCCAATGCTAAAACATTTTATGAATTACTAGGAACGCATCCTATTAGTCCTTTAACCAGTGAATGGATAGGTCAAATGATTAGCATTCCAATTCGTACAAAAGAACCTGAAGCTTTACAAAGAAAATTATTTACAGCATTTAATATCGAAATCCCAATTATGCGTCAAGGAGATGATATTTATATGCGATATTCAATTAATGCATTTAATACATTGCAAGATTTAGAAGCCCTGCGTGATGCATTAAATACAATTATTAAAACCACAGACTTAATTACTGTTTTAAAATAATCATTGAACTTTTGAAAATAAAAAGTCCCGAAACTTTCGCTCCGGGACTTTTTTGCAATCACAAAAACCAATTACCAAATCAAGGTTTTTAAATAAGCTGCATCATCCTTAGCAGCGTCAACCTCATTGGTTCCTGTATATGCTTCTTGCTCAACAATCATATGTTGTACACCACGTTTTGCAACCTGTGGTAATAAAGTTTTGTAATCAATAGTGCCTTTACCAATAACACATGACTCATGTCCTTCGGGTGTATTTATTTTAACCAAATCCTTGACATGCACTAATTTAAAGCGATTTGGAAATTTGTCCATATAGGCAACAGGATCAATACCTGCCACTCTTGTCCAATATAAATCCATTTCAAAATCCACTATTTTAGGATCGGTATTTTTCATCATTACATCCTGAGGAACAACTCCATTCATGGGAACAAATGAATAATCATGATTATGATATGCAAAACGAATACCATGCTTTTTTGCAATTTCACCACACTTATTAAATTCGTCTGCAAATTTCTTGTAGTTATCGATACTTGGCTGTGCTCCTTTATGTGGACATATCAAATACTTCATCCCAATCTCACCCGCCTGAGCAGCTTTGCGTTCAAAATTTTCAGAGATTTCACAATGTGATGAAACTAAATTCATTCCTAAATCGTCCATCACTTTTTTAAGCTCGGTATGCTTCATTCCCCAAAACAAACCCTTGTCTCCTTCAAAACCTTCAATTTTTTTATACCCAGCTGCAGCTACTTGCTTTAAAACACCCATGGTATCCTTATATAATGCCTGTTTAACAGTCCATAATTGTAGTCCAAATGGTTTTGAATTAGCGGCCATCGCCATTAATTCATTTTTAAATGGCATTGATATAGCTAAACCAGCTAAAGCTGAATTGCGTAAAAAGTCTCTTCTTGAATTATTCATAATCTTTGTATAAACTTTAGTTTAAATTAATTTAATTAGCTAGTAGCCCAAGCCTTATCCCCTTTTTTATAAGGATAAGAGCCTACAAATTTACCTGGTACTGCCACATAACGTAATGCTTTAGTAGCACCTACTTCAGAAGTGAAATATCCCGATAAAGTTAATTGCTTCATCATGGTAAAGTAATGTTTAGGAAATTCTTTAGTTGGGTTTGTCTTCTTTTCATCAGCTGCCTTCGCAGCTTCTTCCTTAGCTTCTTTGTCTAAAGCAACTAATAAAGCATTGCGTTGCTCTGGAGATGATTCCATGAATGATTTGCTATTTAATTTCTTAGACGCATCGTCTAATTTTTTGATGCCTTCCATAAAAATAGCTTGGTCTTTTTCTTCATAACAATCACTTACCATGATTTGCATGAACTCACCCACTTTAGCTTCCTTAGCTCCAGGTGAAGTTGTTGTTGGAATAATGGTTTCAGCTACTTCATTTAAAAACGCAATATCGTCTTTTGTAAAGCTTACTCCTTTAGTGTCGGTTTTGCAACCTGATAAAAAAGCTTCTGCGCCTAAAACAGTACCACCCATAATAAGGGCAACTCTTGATAAGGCTTCTCTTCTATTAATCATAAAATTATTTTTTAAAATTTGACATTAAATAAATTATAAGTTTCCTTTTTTCAATTCACTTACAGCGAAATCAACAGCACGTGCTGTAAATGCCATATAAGTTAATGAAGGGTTAACGCATGATGCACTTGTCATGAAAGCACCGTCAGTAACAAATACATTTGGCGCATCCCAAACTTGGTTATTACCATTTAAAACCGATGTTTTTGGATCTCTTCCCATACGCGCTGTACCCATTTCATGAATACCGCGTCCTGGTGTACCATCACCTTCATGAGCTTGTACATTTTTAACACCTGCTTTTTCTAACATTTCTTGTGCATCTGCTAAAATGTCTTTACGCATTTTAATTTCATTTTCTTTTAACTCACAATCAATGTTCAATACATTTAAACCCCACTTGTCTTTCACAGTTTTATCAAGTGTTACTTTATTGGTTGGATCTGGTAACATTTCACCAAAGCCTCCCATACCAATTGTCCAAACACCTGGCTCCGTTAAAGCTTCCTTGAAACCAGCACCAATATTAAATTCAGCAACATCTCTTTGCCATCCTTCTCTTGTACCACCACCTTGATATCCAAATCCACGCAAGTAATCACGTTTATCTTTTCCTACATTACGGAATCTTGGAATATAAAAACCATTCGCACGACGACCAAATGTATATTGATCTTCAAATCCTTCTACAACACCACCTGCACCAATGCCTAAATGGTGATCCATTAAGTTTTTACCTAAAGCATCGGAACTACTTCCTAAACCACCTTCCCAAACATCAGTAGCTGAATTCATTAAAATCCAAGTACTATTTAAAGTAGACGCATTTACAAAAATAATTTTAGCGCTATACTCAATTGTTTTATTAGTTTCAGCATCCAAAACAGTTACACCCGTTGCACGTTTTTTATCCTTATCGTATTTGATTTCAGTTACAATACTCCAAGGTCTTAACGTTAAATTACCTGTTGCCATAGCAGCTGGTAATGTTGAAGACTGCGTACTAAAGTATCCACCGAATGGACAACCCAACCAACATTTATTTCTAAATTGACAACCAGGTCGACCACCATGAGGAACGGTAATATTAGCAGTACGTCCAATAATTAAATGACGCTCACCTTTAAATTCTTTTTTGATTCTTTCTGCAACATCTTTCTCAACACATGTTAAATCCATTGGAGGTAAAAATTGACCATCAGGTAAAACATCTAATCCATCACGGTTACCAGAAATTCCTGCAAATTTTTCTACATAATCATACCATGGTGCTATTTCCTTATAACGAACAGGCCAATCCACACCAACACCTTCTTTACCATTGGCTTCAAAATCCAAATCAGACCAACGATAACTTTGACGACCCCACATTAAGGAACGACCACCCACATGATATCCTCTAAACCAATCGAAACGCTTGGTTTCAACATATGGACTATCCTTATCCACTGCCCAATAATCTAAATTAGTTTCGTTTAACGGATAGTCTCTTTTTAAAACTGGATAGTCTTTTATCATTTGTTGTGTTCTTCCACCACGATGTGGATGTTCCCAAGCTTCCTTGTTTGCATTTACATAATCTTTGATGTGCTCAATATTTCGACCACGTTCAAGCATTAAAACTTTTAGTCCTTTTTCGGTAAGTTCTTTTGCAGCCCAGCCACCGCTGATACCAGATCCTACTACAATTGCGTCATACTGTTGTCCCGCCATTTTGGTAAATTTTATTTGTGAATTGGAATTTTATTAAAAAAAGTTGGTTGATTATTTATGATTCGTTATTTCAAATTATTGATACATTTTTTATACATCGCAAATTTTTATCGCCGCTTTTAAGGAAGCAATTTTATCCGGATCCTTCGGCATAAATTCTTGCGCCACATATCCTTTATATCCGCTTGCTACTATCGCACTCATAATGGCCGGATAATAAAGTTCTTGACGCTCATCAATTTCATGACGTCCAGGAACACCTGCAGTATGATAATGACCAAAGTATTGATGATTGTCTTGGATTGAACGAATGATATCACCTTCATCAATTTGCATATGATAAATGTCAAAAAGAATTTTAAAATTAGGAGAGCCTAAACGCTTGCAAAGTTCAATACCCCAAGCCGACTTGTCCCCCATATAGTCCTTATGATCAATGCGAGAATTAAATAATTCAATTTGAATAATCACGCCTAATTTTTCAGCCAATGGCATAATTTGTTTTAACCCAGTCACACAGTTTTGTAAACCGGTTTCGTCATCCATACCATTTCGATTACCAGCAAAACAAATTAAATTGGTATAACCTGCTTCCGCCACTAATTTAATGCCTTCTAAATAATCCTTAATAAGCCAATCATGATTTTTTAAATCATTCCAACCCTTTGTTAAACTTGTTTCGCCAGCCGTATAACACATGGAACAATGCAATCCATATTTTTTAGCGATTGGCCATTCATTAGGTTTTAATAAATCAATTGCAGTAAATCCAATTTCATTAATCACTTTACATAAATCTTCCAAAGGCATATCATTGTAACACCACCTACAAACGGAATGGTTAATGTTTCCTTTCAACGGTGAATGTTGATTGACAGCTGAAGCCATTACAGCTTTAGGAATTACGACACCTGCAGCCATGGCAGCCGATCCAGTTAAAACTTGTTTCAGTAAACTCCTTCTATTGATAGATGATGACATAGCAAGACGAGGTTCGTTAATTAAATCGCAATCGAGGATAAATGTAAATTTTATTTGCGTTCTTTTAAAATATTTTTGATGAAAAAGTAGTGTTTTTAAGAAAATTAAGGGAAATTGCTATAGTGTTATTTTGAAAGTGTTATCATGACACAATAAAACGATTGTCTACTACAATAAATTACATAAAAAATGAATAGAAAATTGCGCATGGGTATGGTTGGCGGTGGCCAGGATGCCTTTATCGGTGCCGTTCATCGCATAGCAGCTAATATGGACGGATTAATAGAATTAGCATGTGGAGCTTTAAGTATTAACCCAGAAATTGCAAAGGCTTCAGGAAAAGCGTTGTTTTTACCAGATTCCAGGACCTATACCACTTTTGAAGAAATGATAAAAGCCGAGGCGGCATTACCTGCTGACCAACGCATGGATTTTGTTACGATAGTTACCCCAAATTTTGCGCATTTTGCCCCTGCTATGATGGCTTTGGATTACGGCTTTCACGTGGTCATTGAAAAACCTATTACCCTTTCATTGGATGAGGCAAAGCAATTAAAGAAAAAATTAGATGAAACCGGTCTTACACTTTGCTTAACGCATACTTATTCGGGTTATCCAATGGTGAAGCAGGCAAAGGCAATGATTGCCGATGGTAAGTTGGGAAAAATAAGAAAGGTATGGGTGGAATACCCTCAGGGTTGGTTGAGTAAATTATCGGAAAGAGAAGGTAATAAGCAAGCAGCTTGGAGAACCGATCCTAGTAAGTCAGGAAAAAGCTCAGTGATGGGTGATATCGGAACACATGCTGCACATTTAGCAGAGTACATTTCAGGTGGCAAAATCACCGATGTCTGTGCTGAATTAAACACCCTTGTTGAAGTTAGAATCATGGACGACGATGGCGCAGTGATGCTAAAATTTGACAATGGCTCGAAAGGTGTTTTAATGGCTTCTCAAGTTGCGGCTGGTGAAGAAAATGCATTAAAAATTAGAGTATATGGTGAACTTGGCGGAATAGAATGGTTCCAACACGAGCCCAATTCATTATTGGTAAAATGGTTAGACCAACCAACACAAATATACAGAGCAGGAAGTGCCCATTTATATAAAGCAGCATCACATAATTGTCGCACTCCGGCAGGACACCCTGAAGGATATTTAGAAGCATTCGGAAATATTTATCGCAATTTTGCTTTAACATTGGGTTGTAAAATTGATGGCACAACACCTACGCCTGAAATGCTAGATTTCCCTGGAATTGAGGATGGATTAAGAGGAATGGCATTTATTGAAAACGTGGTTGCTTCATCACAGTCAGATAAAAAATGGACTGCTCATATTATATAACTGTACACAACATATAATTTCAAACAAATGACAACAGTAAAAGGACCAGGTATATTTTTAGCTCAATTTATGGGCGACACCGCCCCCTTTAATACATTAGAGAGTATCTGTAAATGGGCAGCTAGCCTAGGTTTTAAAGGAGTGCAAATTCCTAGTTGGGATGCACGTTGTATTGATTTGCAAAAAGCGGCTGAAAGTAAAACCTATGCCGATGAAATTAAAGGAATTGTAAACGCAGCGGGTCTAGAAATTACAGAATTATCAACGCATTTACAAGGACAGTTAATTGCGGTACACCCTGCCTATGATGCACAGTTTGACGGATTCGCTCCAGTTGAAGTTCGTGGTAATTCAAAAGCTAGAACACTATGGGCGGAACAACAATTAATTTATGCAGCAAAAGCTTCTCAAAATTTAGGATTAAATGCATCCGCAACATTTAGTGGTGCTTTATTATGGCATACGGTTTACCCTTGGCCACAACGTCCTGCTGGATTAGTGGAAACTGGATTTACAGAACTTGCAAAAAGATGGATGCCTATATTAAATGAATACGACAAAGTGGGAGTTGACCTTTGCTATGAAATTCATCCTGGCGAGGATTTACATGATGGTGTTTCCTATGAAATGTTTTTAGATAAAGTAAATGGACATAAGCGTGCTTGTTTATTATATGACCCATCGCATTTTGTTTTACAATGCATGGATTACTTAGGCTATATTGACGCTTTCCATGACCGCATTAAAATGTTCCATGTAAAAGATGCCGAATTTAATCCAAGTGCAAAGCAAGGCGTTTACGGTGGTTATCAAAATTGGATTGACCGTGCCGGAAGATTTAGATCATTAGGTGATGGGCAAGTTGATTTTAAAAGTATATTTAGCAAATTTGCAGCATACGACTATAAAGGTTGGGCAGTAATGGAATGGGAATGTTGCTTAAAACACCCTGAAGTGGGTGCAGCTGAAGGTGCTGTGTTTATTCAAAACAATATCATTAAAGTTACTGAAAAAGCTTTTGATGATTTTGCAAGCACGGGTTCAGATGAAGCATTTAATAAAAAAATATTAGGCATTAATTAATCAAGAATAAAATAAAAATTAAAGTATGAAAAAGGTTTTAGGAACAATGGTAGTGGTTATATCATTAATGGCATGTGACGGAAATAAAGAAAGTAAAACAGCTGAAGGTGAAACAACAGCAGCAGCTTCAACAAACTCTTTATCTGACAATCCTGATTATCAAAAAGGTTTAGCATTGGTTGGCAAAAGCGATTGTTTAACTTGTCACAAGGTGGATGAAAAAAATATTGGACCATCCTATAGAGAAGTGGCTGCTAAATATGAGAACAA
>CANETM010000010.1 GCA_947441205.1 Bacteroidota bacterium
ACCTACCATTTTTGTAGACAATAAAAAATATGTATATTTGTATTTCAATTAAAAGAAGGTTTATTATGAAAAAAGTATTTTTTATTTTAACTATGATTTGCATTATTAATCATGCTTTTGCACAAAAATTGGATTACAATAAAAGTATTAATCAATGGCATAAATCTAGAATCAATGATTTAAAAATGCCCAATGGGTGGTTAAATTTAGAAGGCTTATTTTGGTTGCACAAGGGTAATAATAGTTTTGGAAGTACCAAAACGGCAGATTGTTATTATCCCAATGCTGCATTTCCTGCTTTACTTGGAAATTTTATTTACGATGGGGATTCTGTTACATGGACAAACGCTGGTGCTAACTTGATTGATATTAATAAAGTTAAAATCAACTCCAATCAAACCTATACTGTATTTACATCCAATCAGCAGGCACTTGTTATGGATTGGAAACAATTTTCATGGGTTGTTATAAAAAGAGAAGATAAGGTGGGTATTCGTTTCAGAAATTTAAAAGCTAAAACTTTACTTGACTTTAAGGGTATTGAACGTTTTCCAATAAATAGCGCTTGGCGAATTAAAGGCAGACTAGAACAACCAGCACAGGACATTTTGATGATTACAAATGTATTGGGACAAAATACGGCTACTAAAAATGCGGGTAAATTTATATTTGAAAAAAATGGTCAACAATTTAGTTTGGATGTAATTGATGAAGGTGGGCCAAAATTATTTATTGTATTTGCTGACCAAACCTCCGGTGTTTCAACTTATGGCGCTGGACGATTTATTGAAATTTCCAAACCGGACGCGAATGGCAATACTGAAATTGATTTTAATTTAGCCTACAATCCACCTTGTGCTTTTACTGCTTTTGCAACCTGCCCTTTACCGCCAAAGCAAAACCGATTATCCTTAAAAATCGAAGCGGGTGAAAAAAATTATGGACATCATTAAGGAGTCCATTAACTTTGGGCTTAATGAGTTTTACAATTAATACGAATCCTTCCATAGCAGTCATTGGACTTGGTTATGTAGGCCTTCCCTTAGCTGTGGAATTTGGCAATAAATACCAAGTAGTTGGATATGATACTAATGAAGAAAGATTAAATGCACTTAAGAGAGGTGAGGATGAAACGAATCAAACAACATCAATTGAAATTCAAAATTCAAAAGGATTAATTTTTAGTACAGCTATAAATGATATTAAAGATTGTACTATTTACATAGTTACGGTTCCAACGCCCGTTGATGAAAATAAATTACCTGATTTAAGTTCACTTTTAAATGCAAGTGAAACGCTTGGCTCCATATTAAAAAAGGGAGACATTGTAATTTATGAAAGCACTGTGTACCCTGGTTGCACCGAAGAGGATTGTGTTCCCATTTTAGAAAAAACAAGTGGATTAAAATATAATAAAGACTTTTTTTGTGGCTACTCACCGGAAAGAATTAATCCAGGTGATAAAGTAAATACATTAACAAAAATTAAAAAAGTTACATCAGGATCTAATCCTGAAATTGCAGAACAGGTGGATCAACTTTATAAAAGTATCATAATAGCAGGTACACATAAAGCTTCCAGTATAAAAGTGGCGGAGGCATCAAAATCAATTGAAAATGCACAAAGAGATATTAATATTTCATTTGTAAATGAATTAGCATTGATATTTGATAAAATGGGTATTGACACGCAGGAGGTGCTTGACGCTGCTGCAACTAAATGGAATTTTTTGCCATTTAAACCAGGATTGGTTGGTGGACATTGTATTGGGGTAGATCCTTATTATCTGGCTTTTAAAGCAAAAAAATTAGGACACAATCCCCAAGTAATATTATCAGGGAGGTCTGTAAACGATCAAATGAGTTCATTTGTAGCCAACAAATTAAACAGGCTCATGAATGAAAAGGGTTATGAAAATAAAAAGTCCACCATTTTAATACTTGGCGTAACGTTTAAAGAGAACTGCCCAGATATTAGAAATTCAAAAGTATTTGATATTTATCATCAATTAGTCGAAATGGGATATCAAGTGTTTGCTTTTGATCCTTTTGCAAATGCACAAGAAGTTTTTGATAAGCACCATATTAAGCTAATTACGAGTATTGATAAATATGATGGCATACTATTAACAGTAGCACATGATTTTTTTAAATCATTGGATTATACTAATATTAAAGCTGGTGAACAAACTGTTTTGTTTGATACTAAGTCAATACTAGATAAAAAAATAGTCACAGCAAGGCTGTAACTATTCATATGCTTCAACTAATTTCTTATTAATTTATTTTCTTCTTACCTTTTTACAATCAATAAGCTCAACCTGATTTTAGAAATTCTTTCTATTGAGGGTGATAAGTTTTTTCAGCTTTTCTTAATACTTCATTTTTATCAAGTGTCATAGGTTTTAATACCTGTGCTTGATACATAGCACGTTGATCAGCAAAGTGTGGACTATCCTTATGCATACTTGCACCAAAAGTATTTACAGTCTCAATATGAGGTAGACTTCCGTCTTTAGGGAAACTTACAATGTTAATGTAAGCATCGCCACTATTCATTTTTCTGGTTCCATTTTTATATGGCTCACTCATTACTGCTGCTAACACATCAGGCATACCTCCCTGTGGCCAACTTTCAACACCTCTTACTAATTTTTGCAAATCACCTAAAACAATATCAGTGCGTCCAAAATTCTTTTCAAAATGTTCGTATATTTTTTGATAAACCACTACTGCTTCTGCGATAGTGAGCTTATCATTTTTTCGCCCTTCCATAATTTGAGGAACTAAGTAATAAGCAAGATTATAAATAGCAGCTCCTTTGCTATCAACAACTGCAGCATGGTCCCATTTCTTTAAGGCTGTAATTATAGGTGCTAATGTTGGATATGCATTTTCATCCACTAAAAACATACTATCTGCAGTGAAGCCATAGGGGAATAAAATTTTAGATGGAAGGCTTCTATCAAATTTGATACGTTTAATATCCTCGTAGCTAATTTTATTTAAAGGGTCAATTAAATCCTTCGCCCGTTGACTTCTATTATTATGATAGGTTTCGTATCCATCATTGACATCATAATTTTTAGGATTTAAATTATACTTTTCATCCGTTGCTAAAAATGGAGAATGATTTGTATTAAATAAATAACCACTCGCTGGATTCATTTGCTGTGGTAACTCACTTAGTGGTTTGAATTTAGTCCATAAGGTAGCCATGGTATTACCCGGCACTGTACTGTTCCAATGATAAGAGGTATCTGAATTTCGATAGGGCATTTTACCATTAGAAATGTAAAATATGGTATCCTTATTATCAGCATACATAATATTAAACATAGGCAAATGATTTTGCTCTAGTGCTTTTTTAAATCCTGTAAAGTTTTTTGCTTTATTCATTGCATACCATTGTTGTAATGCACCTGCATCCATTAGGGATGGTAAACGCATTGAAAAATATTCACCACTTGGAGTAGCAACGGTAGGTCCATAAATCGAATTATACACTGTTTTATAAATAGGAATCGGAATGCCCTTTATATTTAATTTAATTTTTCTTTTTTCCAACTTTAACCAATTACCATCCACTTTGTATTCACCAGGATGGGCTTTATCAGTTTGTAATTGATATACATCAATTTTATCTTGAAAATTCACCGTATGAGCCCAAGCTAAATTGGGCGTAACGCCATGAAAAATTAAGGGAGCACCAGGAAATAATCCACCTAAAATATTCCAACCTTCTTCACTTTGTAAATGCGCTTCATAAAAAGCAGTTGCACCTTCAATAGGTTGGTGTGCATTAATCACCAACATATTTTCACCTGAAACAGATTTACTTGAATGTATCGCAAATGTGTTACTGCCTTCGCCTGTAAAACCGGCTAAACGAGCAATGCTTCCATTTAATATTTTAGGTAAAGTTTTATCTACACCACAAAAAACGGCAACCGAAAATACAGTTGCAGATAGATATTCTTCAATTGATATAGGGAATACGTGTTTATTTAAAATTTCATTTGGATGCGTATTTCCATAAGCTTCCAATCCCATCAAGTATCCTTTCACCAATGCAAGATATTTTGGATCCATTTGTCCTATTTGTGCTTGCACAGTTGCTTTTGTGTTTAATAAGCCTACAACAAAATCAATGGGGGCACCTTTTTTCCCTAAATAGGTCGAAAGCTTACCCTTACCCGTTAACATTAAGGTTTGTATGGTGGTAAAATCATCCTCGGCATGTGCCCAAGCTATACCATAAGCTACTTCAGGATCGGTGGGTGCAAAAATATGCGGCACACCAAAGGAATCCCTTGCGATGGTAATTTTACTTACATCAATCACGGGGTTATTTGTTAACTGAGCCTGAGCATAGTTTACACAAAAGATAAGTGCAATGAGGGCTAAAAATTTTCTAAAAACGGATTTATTCATTTAATTTAAAAGTTGAGAATTGTAATTTATAGATTATATCTAAATTTGCGCATAATATTATATAAAATACATAACAATGATAGAGTCTAAAAGGTTTGGTTCAAAAAAAGCTTTAATTGATATTGATGAAACGATTTGTTTTTACTCGGATAAACGAGTTTATGAGTTAGCTGAACCTAATTTTGAAAATATTGCAAAAATCAACAAACTTTTTGAAGAGGGGTGGCATATTACCTATTGGACTGGTCGTGGAGAAAGCTCAAAGCGTGATTTGAAAGAGTTGACCTTATCACAATTAAATAAATGGGGTTGTAAATTTAATGATCTGATTACGGGATATTGTCCCAATGGTGGACCTACTAAACCAAATTTTGATTTAGTGATTGACGATAAGGCAAAAAGAATAGAGGAATTATAAGATAAACTACTTTTTTCAATTCGCTAGTTGTTACTTACATTATTGGATGCCAATTTTCTTTTTTGGGACCAGTAAAAAGGAAGGTAGAAAATAACAAAATGAAAAAGGGCAACAGCTTCCAATATAATTATATAATAGGGCCACTCACCAATAATAAAAGGGTTATCTACTATAGGCTTTTGCGATAAGAACATATAATTAGCATTCACTAAATAATTTACAATCCAAACACCAATAACCACTATTTGAGTATAACCTAGAGCCCAAAGCCATGATTTTGGTCTTGGTATAAATTCGTAATGAATAATTATATAAGCTACAACTAAAATTAAACCGCCATGGCTAATAAAATAGCTGTAAAAATTATAGCCTTCCATACCGGCAGTAAATTCGGGAGTAAGCAAAGAATGAATACCGCCAGCAAGTCCCCAATAAAATACAAGCTCAGCAATCCATTGCTTATAATTGAATAAAAGAATAATACATAAAATATTAGTTATACTACAAAGATGCACGGGTAAGCTTTGCTGTAAATTCCAATAACCTGTTTGATAATTGTAAATATTTTCTGCTATTGTATTTATAATTAAGATACATGCTATCAAATAATCGTAGTTGCGTCTTTTAATTGATTTCCAATGTAAAGGCAATCTAACAATCACTACAATTAGAATCGTAACTGTTATCATACATTGCCACCAAAATGGTGAAAAGCTTTCAATAATTTCTTGTGCGTGAATTTTACCCATTCAACAAATATTTAGCTATTTATTTACAAAGGTCGAATCCAAATATTTCTATAACTAATCGGATTGCCATCATCACCATGATCCTGAAAAAATAAAGGTAGTTTAGCTGCATGTTTTTTATAAACTGGTTTAGTCACCCAGTCGGTAGGTCCTAAAATGGTAACATTGTTTTGAACCAATACACCATTGTGTAAAACGGTAACTGTTGCAGGCTTGTCAATTTTTCCATCTTCATTAAATACGGGTGCTTTAAAAATAATATCATATGCTTGCCACTTACCTGGTTCACGACTTGCGTTTACTAAAGGGATATGTTGTTTATAAACTGCTGCAGCTTGACCATTTGAATAGGTAGGATTTTTATATGAATCCAATACTTGAATTTCATATAAACCCATTAAATATATTCCACTATTTCCTCTTGACTGACCTCCGCTTTTTACGGTTGCGGGTGTTCTAAATTCAACATGTAATTGGCAATCACCAAATGATTGATTGGTAATTAAATCACCTGCACCTTTAACATCGGTTAATGCACCATCAGGATCAATTACCCATCCAATTTTTTTACCGTTTCTGCCATGGAATGCCGAAAAATCTTTTCCATTGTATAAAAAAATTGCATCTGAAGGCGCTTCGTTTATAAAATTACCAGCAATTACTTCAGGCACATCTGTCCAAATTTCTAATTTAGCTGCTTCTGCGGTAATACTATCCTGAAAATTTTTATACTTTGCCTGTGCATTTGCAGACATTACAATACAGCTATAAATCAACAAGCTTGCTATTAATTTTTTCATATGACAATCGTTAAATGTGTATAGTAATTTAAGCTCAATTTCTTAGATTAAAAAATTGAGCAAATAAATTTTTTTTAAAAGCCCACTTCTATTAATTACAAATCGCTGGTTCCTTTTATCAATCCTCTACATTTTTGCGATCCACATGAACATGTAAATGGTTCCATAGTATGATCTAAAAAACTAGCATAATCTAAGGTAAGTTCTTCTCCTTTTATAATTTCACGATTGGTATAAACATTTAAACCAATATATTCGCAATTGGCATCACAACTATGATTTTGTGGTGACCAATCCTCAGGCTCTAATGCCCATAATATATAAACATCCTTACTAATTGGGTAGGCGTAACGTCTAAAACTTAGTTTTTCATTTTCGTTCCAATTTTCGTCAACATATTTTTTAGTTACAATTCTTTGTGCTTTTTCTTCACCTTTAAAAAGTAATGTTCCTTTAGGTAAATTGTATTTTGAATACATCCCATATCCTGAAATAGCATTCCCTTTTATTACATGTTTTTTTTGCTTTCTTTGATATCTTGCAATACCCTCAATAATGATTCGTTCTAAAAATCCTCTTTGACCAGCTTTATCATATTGTAAAATATAATCTGCCGAACCTTCGTAACCTTTGTCATAAAAAACAGAACAAGTAAAATTAATTTCTAAAAAAAATATTTCTCCTTTGTCATTCATTCTAAAATCCATTCGACCATATCCAACTCCATTAAAGGAAATAAATATTTGTTCAGCAATGGTTTTTAATTTTTTTGCAAGGGTTTCATCCGTTACTGGAATATTTGCATTTGGATGCAGTTCAGAGGTTTTTAAAGCATAAGTTTTAAAACTAAATCCATTTGGAAAAATATATTCAACAGGTACAAAACTTGTACAAGTTTTACCATCGTGGTTGGCGCAAACTAATACTGTAAATTCTCTTCCATCAATATATTCCTCAACCAATACCGAGCCAAATTCATTTAAAAGGGCGTTTACCTTTACGGTAAGTTCATGGATATCGCTTACTTTACTATGGGCATCAATACCTAAGCTATCACCCGCTTTAGCTGGCTTTACAAATAGTGGGAATGTTAAATTTCCAGGTAATTGTGGAAGGTCATCGGCTGATTCAATCAATATATGATTTGGCGTTTTCACATCCTCGCAAAACGCTAAATATTTCATGATACTTTTAGGAGGGTCATATAAATTTAAGGTTGGACCCGTATAGGGGAGCTCCAATAATTCTAAACAGTATATAACATCAATAGAGGGCACTTTCCATTCCAAATATCCTTCACAAAGGTTTATATATAAATCGTAACCATTATTTTTTAGTTCTTTTAATTGTTGATAGGTAGTAAGCTTATTTAAAAAAATATGATCAATAACAGCTTCAGGTAAAATAGAAGACAAATTTCTTTTAGGGTCATAATTTTGATAGTCAACACCCGAAGTCGAATAGTCAGGCTGTAACACACAAATTTTTAAATTACTAAACGAACTAGGCTGATTTAAAATGGGAAGGGGTTGCATGTGTTTAAATTTTTCTACGTCGAGCAAATGCATCATTTATGATATGAATTATTAACTCGGTAAAACTTTGATTTGCAAATTTTAAAATAGCGCCAATAGAAGTATAATTTTCATCCTCGCTAATTCCACATTGTGCGTTTACTTCTAATACATAAGGAATACCTGTTTTTTGATCCACTCTAACATCAACTCTTGTATATCCTGTACCACTAACCGCAACAAAAGCATCCCATGCTATTTTTTGAATTTCAATACTTTGGTCTCCTTTACTTATTGCGTATTCATAAAAATTTTCTTGTGACGGCATTGCTGACTCTTCTTCATATATTTCCCAAAGGCGATCAAATGATAAGAACCTTTCTTTAGCTGGCAGTGATTTATGAAAAACACGCTCAACGGGCGGATAAATTTTTGCAAATTCGGGTTGAGTGCTACTGCCAACAATCATCACTGTGTATTCGGGGCCATCAATAAATGATTCAGCAATAATCCCATCTGACGAGAAATTCCAACCTCTATAACCGTCCAACATTATTTGTACTTGCTTTTTTAAATCAGCCTCTTTCTCTACAACATTTTTAATACCTAATCCTAAACTACCACCTGATACTGCTGGTTTAACAATTACAGGTTTGCCTAGCTTTTGAAATAAATGTGTTGCAGAAATTTCATTTTGATTGATTTGTTCCCATTTAGGTGTTGAAATTTTTGCTTCATCAAAAGCTAATTTCATTGGAATTTTTGAAGTTGTTATTTCATAAAAAAAATCATCAGCTCCTGTATAAATTATATTTTTTTCGTGTAAGGCCTTGATCACTGATATTCCTGGTGCGCCATTGATTTCATCACCATCACATAAATTTAATACAACCGGGAAAAGTTCACCTTTCTGAAATTCATTAGCAATTTCTTGAATAATAAATTTATAATTTTCAAGCGTTACCGGTTGCCATTTCCATGGAAGCTCTAAATTTTCAAACACCCTTTTGTATTCCTCAATACTTTGCGTAAAGTCATAGTAATAATCCAAATTTGGATCAGGATTATTAAGGGATGGAGCTAATACCCAAACCTTTAAATGGCCTACCGGAACAAAGGGGTAAAATAAATTTTTTATTGCTGTCAACGCGCTGATAATGAATTAGTAAAATATTGTTTGAAGTTATAAAATAATATATATAATGACAATGTATTTATGTATTATTTATAGGCCATTACACTTAGTGTATAAACCATACATGTTAGCATGAGTCTTTATGATAAGGGGTTCAAAACCATGCTTAATCAGTCCATTTAAAATATGTTAAGTATTGCTAATCAAATTATTATGGTAATTCAGTTGTTTTATTGATAAATACAAACAATATGCAAAGTCAAGTAATCATTTGTGATCAGCAGGCCATTTATGCCATGGGGAGTGCTATGATGGTTGAAAAGCATGCCTCCTACATGCCTGCAACCATTATAAATAGCTTAACCCATGTAAGTGACTTATTAGTTGCGAATGTGCCTGGTGTTTTAGTTATAGATAGCAGTATGGTTGATTTTTCCGATCATTCCAAAAAGGAACATATTGCCGCTATTAAAAAACGAACACCCATTATGATTGTTTTAAATGAAGACGATAATTTATTATTGTTTCAATTTATTGAAAATGGGTTTTCAGTCATTATTTCTAGGAATGCTACCAAAGCGGAATGGTTGAAAGGACTGGAAATGACAAGAATGGAAAAGGTATTTTTTTGTGATGACGTTTCTATTAAAGTAAATGCGCTTATGAATAATTATGAAGACTTACAATTATTTGATAAAGTAAAACAACTAAAATTATACGACAAATACATTTTAATCAGAATTTGCCAAGAAGCACCTAGTAAACAAATAGCTTATGAATTAGGCAATAGTAAAAGAACCATTGAAGGCCATAGAACTAAAATGATGCATTTATTTGAAGTAAAAAATGTAGCAGGACTCGTTAAAGTCGCTTGCGTATCAAAACTATATGATAATTATCTTTCAAATCCAGGCTTGTATGATGTTACTTTATGTGCTAAAACATCTTCTTTATAAAAGTAGATGTTTTTAAAATTTCCATCAATATACATTTGTGCTTGATCGGTAAAATGTTTATTTGTGGCATCAAAACTTTGACCACCTGTTATAATAGTTTTAGCTTCTAACTTTTTTCCAAAACTAACCGCTGCAACAAAACTATTTCCTGAATATCCGAATCTGCTTTTTGTTGCTGTTGAGGAAGAAGAAGGCATAGATCTACTTTCAAAGGCCGGTAGTTGGCCCCACTTTGAGGAAGCTTGTCCAACAGATATGCTCCAAGCTGCTTCGTTAAAATAGCCCCCTAATTGAACTCTTTGATATTTATTTATTTTTCCCCAAGGGATTTCCCAGCTACCATGGATTTTAGATAACTGATTTAAAATATTATCAAGCGCTTTAAGTTTAGCATTATTATTTATTTGACTGATACGTTCATATTTTTTTGTAAGCTGCGTTCCTTCTTCTTCCGTTTCAGCTGCAGGGATACTTTTTCCAAGTTCTGTTGCCCAGCTAATTGCAATCGTTTGAGCAATTGAATTGGTATCCGCATCATGATTCCAATTGGCTAAATATTGGATAGCTTTTTTCTGTTGATCAGTTAAAGCAACTTGATTACTAAATTCAATGAAGGAGGGTAATAAAATATCAAAGGCTGCTAAATGTTTGTTGTATCCAATTTTTATTAAATCATCTAAACTTATTTTATTAATACCTTCTAATAATCTAACAGCATTAGTGCCTCTAGGGTTTTCACCATCAGGTGCCATATAAGCAGGGTAACTATTTGCAACCGGACTGAATTTTCCAGCAACTGTAAATGGTGTAGCATTACAATTTTGCAACCAGCCATTTTGCGGATTGATACTTTGAACAATTTCTTCCAATTTGTGTACTCCATTCCAATCAGTTGATTTTACACTTCCATCAACGGGTCTTGTGTAATCAATTGTCGGATCATTTCTTTTAGGCATAAAGTTACCATGCCAATAAGCAATATTACCCCCAGCATCCGCATATACCGTATTGTTACTATTATTAGCTAATAAGTTTAGTGCAGATTTATAATCTGTTATATTTTTTGCTTTTGTTCTGGTCCAACATTCAAGCAATGCATTTAGGGAACGATTATTTTCATGTAAGCTCAACCATTTGTTATCACTTGAACCCATTACTGGGCCATGATGTGTTTTGTATGTTTTAATTTGTTTTGTTTTTAATATCCCGTTTTCATAATACTTAATATCAATCATTCTGGTAGCTATTGGCAATTGCTGTTGATCATATTCATAAGTAAATGCTTCACCATTTTTGGTTACTTTTTCTAAATATACATCTGCAACATCGGCATAACTACTTGTATGCATCCATCCGGCATGTTCGTTAAAGCCTTGGTAAATAAACATCTGACCCCAAGTTACTGCACCATACACATTCAAACCCTCTTCACTTACCATATGCATTTCTGACCTGAAGTAAAATGGCACATGAGGATTAATATATAACATAGCATTCCCTGATTTACTATGCATTGGTGCAATAGCAAAACCATTAGATCCCTTTAATGTTTTGTCGTCCACATCAAAGGAAGGAATCATTTCACTTTTTTCATATGCGCTAGCCTGTTCAGCATTTCCATAAAATTTTGCTACATCACGCTCATTGATTCCTCCTGATCGAGTTGGAGAAACGCTACCATCAGTCCACATTAAATGATACCAAGGCTTAAATTTTGTAATTACTTGCGGATGTACATTTGGATGTTTTGCTAAATAATAATTGATACCGTCGGCATGCGCTTGTAATAATTGCTGAAACCAACTAGGACTATTATTATAATCTTTGATCGCATCGGCACTATCTTGAATCAACTGCATCATTAAGTCCTCATAAATTTTCAGGTTAGCATTTTTTGCAGAAATATCATTTTCTTTCAATTCTGTTAAACGCCCTAACATTTCTAAATAGTTTTTTTCAATCTGGGGAAAGTTTTCTTCACATTGTGCATACATTAATCCAAACACCGCATCGGCGTCAGTCTTGCCATAGATATGCGGAATACCCCAATTGTCTCGAATGATTGTAGTTTGCGCTGCATGCTTATTCCATCTTGCTTGCTCGTTAGTATTTAAACTATTCGCATTGATATTATTTTTCAACGTTGCATTATTTTTATCGACATTGTTTTTTGTTGATATACTATTTTTGTTTTGGGCAAAATTTAAATTGGATAACATTAATAAAAACACAATCGTAAATACATTCAATAGATATTTCATAAACAAGATTTAAAATGAGTACTTAAAGTTAGTGAAAATAAAAAAGCACAACCATTTAGATTGTGCTTTTTATAGGACTCACACGGCAAGTGTGAAATTGATGAATTTTAATTAAACCAGCCCCCAAGTTTTAATAGCAGCTAAATTGACTTTAGCGCACTCAAGTGGAGTTCTATTTTGATAAGACTCTTGTTCAATGATAAAATGATGAGCACCTCCTACTTTTTTTGCTAATAAACAAAGCATTTTAGGATCTACCACACCATCCCCAATGGTAGTACTATCATAACCATCGTTCATTTCGCCTTTGCCATCCACTTTAATTTCGTCTTTAACGTGAAGAGATGGGAAGCGTCCGTTGTATTTGTCAATCCATTCTTTTGCACGACCACCAGAACCATACATATTTCCAAAATCAAGTTGTTGTATAACTAAGTTAGGGTCTGTATTTTTGAAAATTAAATCATACATAACAATACCATTTAATTTTTCAGTGAATTCGAATTCATGATTATGATAGCCAAACTGCATACCACTTTTCTTGCATAGCTCACCTGATTTATTAAAAATATCAAGTTGTAACATCAGTCCATCATAACTACGTCTCAATTTTTCGTCAATGGATGGGCTAATTACATATTCCTGTCCAAGCGTGGCAGCATCCTCAACAGTGTATTTCCATACGTCTGTAAAATCATTTTTTGCTTTATTCCAATGATCCATAGTCATAACCGTATGTCCACTTGGCATTGATAAACCTAAATCAGCTAATATTTTTTTAAATTCTGCAGCCGTATAACCATAAAATTTCCTGTTTACATAATTGGCATGCTCAACATACTGATATCCCATTTCGGATAATGCTTTCAATGTCTCAAGAGGCTGCTTATACATATCTGCTCTAACAGAATATAATTGTAAACCAATTAAGGATTGTTTTTTGGCAGGTGCTAAAGCTGCTGCTTGCACCACTTTTGGTAATATAC
The DNA here is from genome assembly GCA_947441205.1 of Bacteroidota bacterium. Lineage (GTDB taxonomy): Bacteria > Bacteroidota > Bacteroidia > Chitinophagales > Chitinophagaceae > Sediminibacterium. Next base: position 13,253 of record CANETM010000010.1, read on the forward strand.
CAGCAGCCATGATGGCCATGGTGCTATTTTTTAAAAATGATCTTCTTGAATTTTTCATATGCAATCGTTTAGATATTAAACTTACTAATTAATCTTTAACATTTGTGTTTTTTACTGGCTTAATGTCTATCCATTCTGTTCGATCTAGTTGACGTTTGCCTGTAACTGTTTCACTTAAATTATCAGCATTATACAAGCGACCATTTTTCATCACATACTTAATTGAATTGGTATTATGTATATCCGATAATGGATTTTTATCTAAAATAATTAAATCAGCTAATTTGCCTGTTTCAATACTGCCTAAATCCTTATCTAATCCAAGGCCAGAAGCACCTAAAATGGTAGCCACTTTTAAGGCGTCAATAGTTCTCATACCACCACTTTGCATTGACCAAACCTCCCAATGGTATCCTAAGCCCTGTAATTGACCGTGACTTCCAATACCAGCCAGACCGCCTGCTTCAACTAAATTTTTCATACTTACAGCATGCTTTTGGAATACATGTTCTTCAGGTAAGAACCAAGTAGCACGACGGCGTGATTTAGAAGCTAATTCTTCATAGGGTGTGAAGAATTGCATTTTTGGATCAGCGTAAGGATTTGCAGTTTCATAAAAATAATTTTCAGCCCAAGGTCCACCATAAGAAACAAGTAAGGTTGGTGTTACTGTCATTTTTGATTTTGCAATAATATTGATAACATCATTATATAAAGGATAAATAGGAATTGAATGTTCATGTCCTGGGTAACCGTCTAATAAATTAGTCATGTTTAATTTAAAATCAAGACCACCTTCGGTTGTTGGCATTAATTGTTGATTTTTTGCTGCTTGTATTACCCATTGTCTTTGTTTTCTGTTTCCTACTAAATACATTTTAATATACTTAGTATTAAAGTATTTTGAATACTGAGACAATACTGATTCAGCTTGTGCAGAATCCTTAAGGTTGTAAGACCAATAACCTACACCAGGACCTGTTGAATAAATTCTTGGTCCTACCATTGAACCTGCTTCCACCATATCGCCATAAGTTAATACGTCGGTAGTCGCAGTTTGTGGATCACGTGTTGTGGTAACTCCATAGGCTAGGTTTGCTGCATATACCCATGCTTGATTTTTATGAATACCCCAACTTGGCCACATATGGGCGTGTGTATCTACAAAACCCGGAATAATTGTTTTTCCTGAAACGTCCACCGTTGCTGTATTATCGGCTACTTGCAAGGTTCCCGATTTACCAATTCCTTTAATTCTATTATTTACAATATATACATCACCTCCCTCAATTACTTCGTCGCCATTCATGGTAATGATTCTTGCATTTTTTAATAAAACCGATCCAGTTGGGATGTCCTTATCATAATAAACATTAACCCATTGCTCGGAAGCTTTAAACTTAGGCGTTTCTTTTTTATCGTTTTTCTTTGCTAAGCTTTCTTTGTTAGTTGAGTCTTTTTTAGTGGTATCATTTTTTGCTAATAATGCGGCAGCATCTTCTGCTTTTTTAGCAATCGCTAAACTATCATCAAAGGCATAGCTTTTATCAATATCGTATGTAAAATGTGCGGCACCTAAACTCCAATGAATATTTTTTCCATTGCTTTCCCATGCTGGAAATTCGCCTCCTATTTCAGTCAATAGTTTACTTGGGAATGCTGCATTTTTTGCATCCGCTACCGATATATCTATAAGTTTACCTGCTTGCGGTATGGTAACATAATATATATTATTATTCACTTGAGCAATAGCAGCTTTACCTAATGGAGACATAATAATACTTGCAGCATTGGAAGGAGGATTGTTTTCCTTTGCAGCTTCGTCTAAATCCTCTGAAACCATTTGAGGTAACATACATGGATCACCAGCAGGTTTACCATTATGTTGTGGAATACTACCAAAAGTAGTAATGCCCGTTATTTTTACAATTTCTTTTTCATCACCACCATCCCATTGAATAGATAATAATTTTCCATTATTATTTAAATAAATTCTGTTTTCATTTTTTACAAAGTGTGCATTGGATCTGCCATTAGCCTTATCAATTACACGAATTTCTCCATTCGCTAAATCCAACCAACATAGTTCATCTTCATCATCATTATACGTAGGGTCTTTGGAGTCTAAGAATTTTTGTGATGTGGTTCGGTTAAATACCAAACGCTTACCAGTTGGATCAACTGCAATACCTTGATAAAGTGCATTTTGTTTAGTGATTTCTGTTTCCTTGTTAGTTGTTAAATCAATGCTATGAATACTTCCACCTTTGATATTCCAAGTAGTAAAATAAATTATTTTTCCATTTGGATGCCATGCAGGCTGTGCTTCGGTAAAATTATTTTTTGTAATTCTTTTTGGGATTCCATTTGGATAATCCATGATATACAATCTATTCAATACAGTTAATGCTAGTTTAGTACCATCAGGTGATGGGGTTGCATCCCTTATCTGTGTTGCTTTTGCGGCAATGGTATCTTTTACTGGATATTTAAATAAAACCTCAGGTGCCATTTCAATATTTGCATTTACATTGTATGCAATTTCTTCCTGTCCTGCAGTTTCAATATTTATTTTATGAATTTTTCCACCATAGGAGGTAATTAAAAATTTACTATCTGGTGTAAATGTCATCGCAGGTAATACACCTAATACTGCAATAGATTCTTGATCATCTCTTTGAACAGGATAGGCCAACCAATTTTCTTCGCCTGTTGTTAAATTTCTTTTTACCAATCCTGTTTTATCTTCAAATCTTGAACCATACACTAACCATTTTCCATCCTTTGATAAAACGGGCGTAAATGCTGATCCATATCTTGAAGCAATTGTTCTTGTATTTCCTTTTTCTCTATCATATACACCAATGCTATATTGAGGCAGCATTGCGTTGTAATTCCAAGCACTCATTCTAGATGAATAATAAACATAACGACCATCGGCACTAACTGCAGGATCAATGGTTTTTAAATTGGGAGGTGTTGCAATTAATTGAGTGCCTGCTCCACCATTTTTATGCATCAAATACAATTTTGTATTGCGGCGACCTTTTGTATAAACAATATAATTTCCATCGGGCGTATAAACAGCTCCAGGAAAATTTTGATTATTGTCATCGGTTAATGCTACCGTATCTTTTTTCTCAATATCTATATACCATAAATTCTCGGCACCGCTTCGATCTGAGATAAACAAAATTCTTTTTCCATCTGGACTAAAACTTGGGTGGTTGTCATAAGCCATTCCCTTAGTTACAGGTGTTGCATTCCCACCTTCCATTGGCAGGGTATATATATCACCCATCAAATCAA
>CANETM010000011.1 GCA_947441205.1 Bacteroidota bacterium
CAACAGTATTAAATACAATTGGATTACAAAATGGAGCATCTATCATTAGAGTTCATGATATATTAGAAGCAAAACAAATTATTGATTTAGGAAGGTTTTTATTTTAAAAAAAAAATCCCCAACATATATATGTTGAGGATTTTGAGTATGTTGATTTACAATTAATTCCCTTGTGGTAATCCTGCCATTTGACTTGGCATTGCAATTACTTGTTTCTTAGGATTTACATCAAAAATTTCAATGTCGAAAGCTAGGTTTTCATAGGCTTTAATTGGACCATTAGCTTGTGGACCGTATGCTAACATTGCTGGAACATAAATAGTTCCTTTTGCACCTTTGTTGAAATATAAAAGGCCAATTTCCCAACCAGGAATAACTGAACCTAATCCTAAATTTACTTCATATGGTTTTGCAGCTGGATCATTTGGTTTAATATTAGTGTCAAATGTTTCACCTTTAAAAGTATATCCTTTGTAAAAAACACTAACTGCTTTAGTTGAATCAATTTTGGCCTTAACATCACCTGGTTCTTTAACTACTACAAATACTCCTTCTGGTGATTTTACAGCTTTGATATTGTTTTTTGCTAAATAAGCTTCAATAGCTTTTACTTCTTTATCTTTTTCAGCTGTTTGCTCTTTTTTATAATCTTCAGAAACTTGACTTTCTTGAGCGAACACATTTAAAATTTCAACTTTTCCAATAACAACTTCCCCTGTTTTGAATACGTCGTTAAGTTGTAAAGCGTTCATTTTTACTAATGTGTCAACACTTAAGTTAAATTCAATTTTGTCTCCTTTTCTACATTTCATCATAATTTCTGTAAAACTATATTTACCTAATCTTGCTGTATCTACTGGTAAATAAGCAGGGATAAAACCAAAAGTTGAGCTTAAAACTGAATCCTTTGTTTTTAATCGGTATTCTATGTTAATTTTTACAAATTGACCTTGTACTAATAGTTTTTCATTTCCACTACCGTGTGAAATTTTATACATCATTCCTGATGGCGCTTTTTCAAATTGATTACAACTTGCAAACAATACAATTGCAGCGACGAATTTTAATGTTGACTTTATCATTTTTTATTTATTATGTTAATTGTGACTTATACTCATTTATTATATTTACGAAATCCTTTGCTGTTTCTTCTACAGATTTTGATGAACGACCTCCTGCTGCATTTGCATGTCCTCCGCCTTCAAAATGATTACGTGCAAATATATTAACATCAAAGATACCTTTGCTTCTAAAGCTCCATTTTCTTTCTTCTTCCCTATCAATTACAATGGCCGCAAATTTAATCCCTTGAATGGATAATAAATAGTTGACTAAGCCCTCTGTATCCCCTGTTTTCAAGTCAAACTTGTAAATATCAGTCTTAGGAATAGCCATTAACGCTGTATTAAGTTCTGGGAATACCTGCATTCTATATAAAAATGCATTTCCCATGAATTTTAATCGAGCCTCACTGCCTTGATCATATATATTCTCATGAATAACAGCATGTTGTAATCCTAATTCTTTTAAATGGGCTACTATTTTATGAACGGAGGCGGTTGTAGATGGGAACCTAAATGAACCAGTATCCGTCATTAAACCAGTATATAAGCAATTGGCAATATCCAAGTTTATTAAATTACTATGTCCTGATTGTACTATGAAATCATAAATCATTTCACATGTTGAACTCATTTTTACATCACTTATGCCATATCCAAAGCTTGGCGTATCAGGTTGTTGGTGATGGTCGATTAATATTTTAACCGACTTGGAAGCGGCAATTATAGGTTCTAAATGCTTGGTTCTGTGTAAGATATTAAAATCTAAACAAAAAGTATAGTCTGCATCATTAACTATTTGGGTTGCAGCAGCCTTATTTGATTCAAAGTCAATTACTTCATTAACGCCTGGCATCCAATCCAAAAATTGAGCCCAATTAGTTGGGGCTATCACTTTTACATCATGTCCAAGTTGCTTCAAAAAATGATATAAAGCTAAAGATGATCCTATTGCATCTCCATCAGGTTTTTGATGACAAGTAATAACGCCTTTAAATGGGGATTTTAATATTGGGAAAAACTGTTCTATTGGTTGCATAAGGGCACAAATTTAGTGCAAAACCAATGTTTTTATGTAATTTTGCGGCCACATTTAGAAACATTTTAATAAAATAAACATGAGCAACAGAACATTTACAATGATTAAACCAGATGCTACCTCAAAAGGATACACTGGTGCCATTTTAGACCAAATCATACAGTCTGGATTTAAGGTGAAAGCCATGAAATGGATTCATTTAACCCCTTCTCAAGCTGGTCAGTTCTATGAAGTGCATAAGGAAAGACCTTTTTATGGAGAATTGGTTGAATTTATGAGCAGTGGCCCAATTGTAGCTGCAATATTGGAAAAAGACAATGCAGTTGCTGATTTTAGAACTTTAATTGGTGCAACAAATTTTAAAGATGCTGCAGAAGGTACTATTCGTAAGAAATATGCAAGTTCAATTGGAGAAAATGCTGTTCACGGAAGTGATAGTGATGAAAATGCAGCAATAGAAAGTAATTTCTTCTTCAGTAATTTTGAAAGATTTTAAGTCAATTAAAAAGTTCTTTATAAATTATAAGGACTTTTTAATTTTTCGTCTAAAGATATTTTCGGTGCCCCCCATAAACGAGGGCACCGATTTATTTTGAGCTAAAAGAGAAGCCCTTAAAAATAAATTTAAGGGCTTCTTCTTTACACTATTTCTTCGGTTTTCGCTTTTTGGGTTTACCATATTTTTTTGTCATGGCATCCTTATGATTTTTTCGCACATTTACTTTTTGATTCTTCAATGACTTTTCGTGAAATGCTGGCCCTGATTCTTCTTTCTTAGGAACTTTAATTTGAATAATCTTCATTCTTACTTTTGGCTTCTCATCCTCAGTTAATATTTCAGATATTTCTAAATTCTCAGGAAGACTCTGCGTTGGAATGGGTTGTTTCATTAATAACTCAATTGCATCTCTTTCTTTTGCTTCTTTGGGTGTTATAAAAGTTATCGCTATTCCTTTTTTATCTGCTCTACCCGTTCTTCCAATTCTATGTATATAATTTTCGGGCACGTCTGGTGTGTCAAAATTTATAACATGCGTAACCTCGGCAACGTCAATACCACGGGCCATTACATCAGTTGAAATAATATATTTAAATACCCCAGCTTTAAATTGATTAACTGTATTGAAACGATAATTTTGTTCCTTGTTGGAGTGAATAACACCAACTATATCAGGGAATAATTCAATTAGTTTATCATAAAGTTGATCGGCCAAACTTTTAGTAGCTGCGAATATCAATACCTTAGTCATGGTTTCATCCGAAGACAATAACAATTCTAATAAATTAATCTTGGTGTTAAAATTGGGTACTTCGTATCCTGTTTGAATAATATTTTCAAGTGGCGTACCAGTTGGAGCTGCTTCTACTCTTTCTGGAGCAGTGAAATAATCATTCATTAATTTTTCTACTTCTTCAGTGATCGTTGCAGAAAATAATAAGTTTTGTCTTTTTTGAGGAAGTAATTCTAAAATGTTGGTGATTTGTTTTCTAAATCCAAGATTTAACATTTCATCCATTTCATCAATCACCAATCGCTTAATGGTTTTTGTTTTGATCGAACCATTCATTATTAAATCAAACAATCTTCCTGGAGTTGCTACAATGATATCAGCACCTTTCTCAACCTCAATTGCTTGTGTATTAATATTAACGCCACCAAATACTCCTACTGTAGTGACATTCATGTATTTTGAAAGTTTCTTAGCCGCTTCTACAACTTGAACCACTAATTCTCTTGTTGGAACTAATATTAAAATTTGCGGTGCTTTGTTTTTATCAAATTTCCATTGTCTTAAACAAGGTAATAAATAGGCAAAGGTTTTTCCTGTTCCAGTTTGAGCAATACCACAAACGTCTCGACCGGACATTACGATTGGAAATACCCTATGTTGTATAGTAGTAGCTTGTTTATATTTTAAATCCTCTAAAGCATTTAAGATGGAAGCATTCAAGTTAAGGTCAGTAAAATTCATGCAACGAAGGTAAACTTTTATTCCAAGACCGTAAATCAACAAAAAAGGTGACCAATTGGCCACCTTTTACTATCAATTAGTATTATTTAAGCTAAATCAAAGCGATCTAAATTCATCACTTTTGACCAAGCAGCAACAAAATCATGAACAAATTTTGCTTTAGCATCTTCACATGCATAAACTTCTGACAATGCTCTTAATTCTGAATTAGAGCCAAAAATTAAATCAACTCTTGTTCCTGTCCATTTTACTTTACCAGTAGCTCTATCACTACCTTCAAATAATTGTTGTGATGCTGAGCTAGCTTTCCAAGTAGTTCCAAAGTCAATTAAATTAACAAAGAAATCATTTGATAATACACCAGGTTTGTTGGTAAATACACCATGTGCTGAACCATCAAAGTTGGTATTCAATACACGCATACCTCCTATTAAAACAGTTAATTCAGGCGTTGTTAAAGTAAGTAATTGCGCTTTGTCAATTAACATTTCCTCAGTTGAAACAACACTATGATTTTTTACATAGTTACGGAATCCATCAGCGAATGGTTCTAAAACACCAAATGATGCGACGTCTGTTTGAGCTTCAGAAGCGTCTGCACGACCAGGTGTAAATGGAACAGTAATATTATGTCCACCATCCTTAGCAGCTTTCTCAATGGCAGCAGCACCAGCTAATACGATTAAATCAGCTAATGATACTTTTTTGCTGTTGTTTGTAGTGTTAAATTCTTTTTGAATATTTTCCAACGCATCTAAAACTTTAGAAAGTTGTATTGGGTTATTTACAGACCAAAACTTTTGAGGTGCTAATCTAATTCTTGCACCATTTGCTCCACCACGTTTATCAGATCCACGGAAAGTAGAAGCTGAAGCCCATGCAGTTGATACTAAATCAGCTACAGTTAATCCAGTTGCTAAAATTTTAGTTTTTAAAGCAGCAATATCAGCCGCATCAATTAAAGGATGAGAAACTGCTGGAATAGGATCCTGCCATACTAATTCTTCGGCAGGTACTTCATTACCTACATATAAAGTAATAGGCCCCATGTCACGATGCGTTAATTTGAACCAAGCTCTTGCGAAAGCGTCTGCAAACTGATCGGGGTTTTCATAAAAACGTTTTGAAATTGGGCCATAAGCTGGATCAACTCTTAGTGCTATGTCAGTTGTAAGCATGGTAGGTGCATGTGTTATGCTTGCATCATGAGCATCTGGCACTGTTCCCGAACCTGCACCAGCCTTTGGTTTCCACTGATGTGCACCTGCTGGACTTTTTGTTAATTCCCATTCAAATCCAAATAAGTTTTCAAAATAATTATTACTCCATTTTGTTGGTGTTGTTGTCCAAGCACCTTCTAAACCTGAAGTAATTGTATTCACACCATTACCACTGTTCAAAGTATTCTTCCAACCTAAACCTTGATCTTCAATATTTGCAGCGGCTGGTTCTACCCCTACGTATTTTCCAGGATCAGCAGCACCATGTGTTTTTCCAAATGTATGACCACCTGCAATTAAAGCAACTGTTTCTTCATCATTCATTGCCATACGTGCAAATGTTTCGCGAATATCACGAGCAGATGCTATTGGATCAGGATTGCCATTAGGCCCTTCTGGGTTTACATAAATTAAACCCATTTGAACTGCTGCTAAAGGATTTTCTAAATCACGGTCACCACTATAACGATTATCACCTAACCACTCACGCTCGTTACCCCAATAAACATCTTCTTGAGGTTCCCATACATCAGCACGACCTCCTCCAAAACCAAAAGTTTTAAAACCCATAGATTCTAAAGCACAGTTTCCTGCTAAAATCATTAAGTCAGCCCAAGATAATTTTTGACCATATTTCTTTTTAATTGGCCATAATAATAATCTTGCCTTATCCAAATTGGTGTTATCAGGCCAGCTATTTAAGGGAGCAAAACGTTGCATGCCTGCACCAGCACCACCTCGACCATCAGTTGTACGATAAGTACCTGCACTATGCCATGCCATACGAATAAAGAAAGGGCCATAATGACCGTAGTCTGCTGGCCACCAATCTTGTGAATTGGTCATTAAATCATAAATATCTTGTTTAACCGTTTTTAAATCAAGCGAAGCAAATTCTTTTTTATAATCAAAATTTGCTTCCATTGGATTCGTTAAATTAGAATGCTGACGCAAGATATTTAAGGGTAACTGATTAGGCCACCAATCCGTATTTCGAGGTCCTCGACCAGCACTTGGTTGCATCATTGGTGATTTTGCAGTTGCGCCTGTAAAAGGGCATTTGCCCTCTGAAGTATTGTTTTCCATATTTGTTTTTTCTATTTTTAAAACATAAAATTACACCCTTTTTTTTATTGATTTGGGAATTTGTTTATGTGTATTAGTTGAAATTTCTTTCATGATATCAATCATTTAATTAAACAAAAATGGCGACTTTTATTGTCGCCATTTAAAATTGTAAACTATGTAAATTATTTTGATGCTGGTGTAATAGTTGGATACTTGATTCCTAATTGTTCCAAATAGGTAGCATATTTTTCAGGTTGATAATAAAATAGTTTCATTTTTTCTCTATACTTTTCCATGATTTCTTTATTCAAATAAATAGGCGCAGGATCTGATGCTGACAGAAATGGTTTATACTTTGTATCTTTTGTTTGCACATTAACAAAATAGTCTTTTGCATCTGCTACAATTTTTGGATTCGTAAAAATATCAACTAGGGTTAATGCAGTTGCCTTTGCACCTGCTAAACTTCCTTTGTGTGCTATTGGAGTAGCCATTGCAATTGCATCACCCCAATGATGTCCTTTAGTGCCATCAATATTTGCAGGGTATCTTAAAACAATGGTTGGAACAGTCCATGATATATCAGCAATATCATCTGAACCACCACCCCATGAAAAAGGAACAGAGCCTTCAAGCGTATCAATTTTTTTATACATTCCATTAATTGGATTTCCTTTCATGTCTTTTTCAGGAGATTCCAATAGTTTTTGGACCGCAATGGCTAGTTTTTCATCATCCTCAGACCATTTTGGCATCCCAACAGTTTGAATGTTTTTATACATGGCTTGAGCGAGTGGTTTATTAAAATGTCCTGGCCATGCAGTTCCCATAATTTTACTTGTCACTTTTGTGTCCGTCATCATTGCAGCACCATTCGCAATTTTCAAACCAGCTTGATAATTTTTATAAATATCATCATAAGTACGTTCTCTAAAAAAGTACCATACACTAGCTACTGAAGGAACGACATTTGGCTGATCGCCACCATCCTTGATTACATAATGCGAACGTTGAGTTGGTTTTAAATGTTCTCTTTTATAATTCCAACCTACATTCATTAATTCAACAGCATCCAATGCACTCTTACCTCTCCATGGAGCACCAGCAGCATGTGCAGCTTCACCTGCAAACTCAAATTGCACACTTACTAATCCATTATCTCCTCCGTCTCCATAATTTGTAGCAAAATCACTACTAACATGCGTAAAAATACAAGCATCAATATTTTTAAAATAACCATCACGCACATACCATGCCTTACTTGCTAATAATTCTTCAGCAACACCAGGCCATATTACTAAAGTTCCAGGTATTTTATTTTCTTCCATAATTTGTTTCATAGCAATAGCTGCAAAAATGATTACAGACTGACCTGAATTGTGTCCTTCGCCATGACCGGGAGCTCCCTCAACAATGGGTGATTTATAAGCAACTCCTGGTTTTTGTGAAGCCTTAGGGATACAATCAATATCACTTCCTAAAGCAATAACTGGACTCCCGTTGCCCCATTTTGCCATCCATGAAGTTGGAATTCCTGAAAGATTTTTTTCAATAGTGAAGCCATTTTTTTCTAAAATACCTGTTAGGTATTTAGAAGTTTCAATTTCTTGAAAACCTAATTCACCATAACTAAAAACCATGTCCACCATTTCTTGAATGTTTTTTGCTTTTGATTCTACTATTTTCAAAGCTTTTGATTTCATAGCTTCTACTTTAGCAGCATCAACTGCTTTTTGTGCATTTACATTTACGAAAACTAAGGAGGCGATTAATAATAGAATGAACTTCCTAAAATGGATTATACGCATAGGGATGGTTTTATGTTCTTAAATTTAAGGAAAATATGGGAATTGGGGTACTAGGATTTAGCTCACTACGTTCGCTTTATTCCATTTCCCCTCATGGATTTAGCTCACTACGTTCGCTTTATCCTTTTCACCCTCGCTGGAAAAGCATAAGAACTAAGCCAATCCGCTTTGCTCATTGTCTGTTAGTTGTTTTAGTCCTCATAAAATTCAAGCGAGCTTGATTTTCCTCGTCCTAAAACAACTAAGCCACAACATCGTTGTGGCTTAGTTCTCTTTTTTGGTCGGGTGAACAGGATTTGAACCTGCGACCACACGCCCCCCAGACGTGTACGCTACCGGACTGCGCTACCACCCGAAATGACCTTTTAGGCCTAAAATTGCTGATTTTGGGTGACAAATATAGGGTCAAATAGAAAAAAACAAGGTATATTGCATTAAATATTATTGACTTAATGACAACCTTACTCAAGCAGGTCAAAATTGCAGATAATCAGTCACCATTTAATGGTAAAATCAAAGATATTCTTCTAGAAAATCATAAAATTCTTTCCATTTCAGATAGTTATACGGGCACTGCAGATAAGGTAGTTGATATTAAAGGGTTAACAGTTGCTCCAGGATTTGTTGACAGCTTTGTTCATTTCTGTGATCCAGGTATTGAACATAAGGAAACATTAGTTTCTGGTGCAGCAGCCGCACAACAAGGCGGTTTTACAACTGTTTTTACCTTACCAAATACTAAACCAGTTGTTGATTCTAAGTCTCAAGTAACTTACATCAAACAACAAAATGAACAATTACCAATCCATGTTTTACCAATCGGAGCTATTTCTAAAAAAATAGAAGGTACTGCCTTAGCAGAAATGATTGATATGCATGAGAATGGCGCTGTAACTTTTAGTGATGGCTTACATCCTGTTCAGTCTACCCTTTTATTTTTAAAAGCTTTACAATACGTTAAAGCATTTGACGGTACGGCTATTCAAATTCCAATTGATAAAACCATTGGGAGTTTAGGTTTAATGAATGAAGGAATCGTATCTACTAAATTGGGTTTACCTGGGATTCCTTCCATCGCAGAAGAATTAATCATTGCTAGAGATATTGAACTACTAAGATATACAAAGTCAAAATTGCATATATCTGGTGTAACTACTGCTAAAGGAATTGAAAAAATAGCTGAGGCAAAAAAAGAAGGTTTAAATATTTCATGTAGCGTCACACCTTATCATTTATTTTTCACGGATGAAGATTTAAGTGATTATAATACTTTGTTGAAAGTTAATCCTCCTTTAAGAACAAAACTCGATCAACAAGCATTATTAAGGGCTGTTGAAAACGGTACGGTAGATTGCATCAGCTCACATCACTTACCACAGGATTGGGATGGCAAAACTATTGAGTTTGAGAATGCAAATGAAGGGATAGCGAGTATCGAAACAAGTTTTGCAGTAATCAAACAAGTATTACCAAAATTAACCGATGAGCAATTAGTTGCACTTTTCTCTAGTAACGCAAGAAAGTTATTTAATTTATCACCAGCAACAATACAAGAAGGGGCTACAGCTGAATTGACTTTATTTTCAAATACAGCAACAACTTGTATGTCTAAAAATAATTCTAAAAGCAAATCAGCCAACTCGCCTTTTTGGGATATAACCTTAAACGGGAAAATCATTGGCAGCTTTGTTAAAAATAAATTGCATTTAAATTCATAAATAATAAAAGAAAAATGGAAAATCAAGTAACCACCCATATTGTAAAAGGTTTAATTCTAAGTGTGATATCAATTGTATTTTCAATTGTTATCTATGTTTTCAATTTATATGAAATGAGCGCTTTAAGTTATGTTAATTATGCAATTTTCATTGGAGGTTTAGTGTATGGAGGTGTATTATATTCAAATCAAAATGGACATAACGTTACATTCGGAAATTTATTTGCACATGGATTTAAAACAACAGCAGTTGTTATTGTTATCACATCAGTTTATACTGTTCTTGCATTTAAAGTTTTATTCCCGGATATGTTAGAGAAAGTATTGGATCTTTCTAGAAAGCAAATGTTGCAAAATCCAAAAATGACCGACGAAATGATTGAACAAGCAATGTCAATGACAAGGAAATTTTTTATACCATTTGCTTTAGGTGGTGCAGTAATTGGCACAGGTATATTAGGCGCAATTGGTTCATTAATTGGTGCTGCTGTTGCTAAGAAAAATCCAAATCCATTTTCAGATAACGCAGCTCAATAAATTATTGATAAAATCACCATATGCAAATTTCAGTAGTCATTCCACTATTTAATGAAGCCGAATCCTTGCCTGAATTAATTGGGTGGATTGATCGTGTGATGCAAGAAAATAAATTTAGCTATGAAGTCATCATGGTTGATGACGGGAGTGATGATGAAAGCTGGCATGTTATTGAAACCCTTCAAAAAAGTTATGCTGCATTAAAAGGAATTCGTTTTCAACGTAATTATGGCAAATCAGCAGCGTTAAATGAAGGCTTCAAAGCTGCTCAAGGTGATATTGTTGTTACTATGGACGCTGATTTACAAGACTCCCCTGATGAAATTCCTGAGTTTTATGATATGATCATGAACCAAGGTTATCATTTAGTAAGTGGGTGGAAAAAAAAGAGATACGATAATACATTTACTAAAAATATACCATCAAAAATATACAATGCTGTTGCCCGAAAAAGTTCAGGCATCATTTTACATGATTTCAATTGTGGCATAAAAGCTTATCAGTTAAAAGTAGTCAAGAGTATTGAAGTATTTGGTGAAATGCACAGATATATTCCAATATTGGCTAAGTGGGCAGGGTTTAAAAAAATTGGTGAAAAAGTGGTGGTTCATCAGGCAAGAAAATATGGAACAACCAAATTTGGCTGGGAGCGATTTGTAAATGGCTTTTTAGATTTAATGACAATCCAATTTTTATCAAAATTTGGTAAAAAACCAATGCAATTTTTTGGACTTATTGGCACCCTATTCTTTTTAATTGGATTCATTTCAGTGGGCTACATAATCACTTCAAAATTTATACAACCAGAAACGGGTATTACTAATAAACCAGCATTTTATATTGCATTAACCAGTATGTTAATTGGTGTTCAATTATTTTTAGCAGGTTTTATTGCTGAATTAATTAATCGTAATGCTCCAGATAGAAATAGTTATTTAATTTCTGAAAAAATAGGATGGTAAGTTCAATTGTAATTATAGGCCCTGGATGGCCTCTAAGAGGAGGCTTATCAGCATTTGATGAACAATTAGTTCGAACATTTAAAGACAAAAACATTAAGGCAAGAATCGAAACATTTAGCTTGCAATATCCTTCATTTCTATTTCCGGGTACTTCACAATACACAAATGAACCAGCACCCAAGGATGTAAATATTTATGCTGGAATCAATTCAATCAATCCATTTAATTGGTTAAGAATTGGATTAAAATTGAGGAAAGAAAAACCAGACTTAATCATAGTTAGGTATTGGATTCCTTTTTTAGCACCCTGTTTAGGAACCATTTGTAAGATTGCAAAATCAAATAAACACACTAAAGTAATTGCCATAGTTGACAACATGATACCTCATGAGAAAAGAATTGGCGATGAAATATTTACTAAATATTTTTCTACATCTGTTGATGGATTTTTAACCATGAGTGATAAGGTTACTAAGGATGTAAAATTATATTCAACTAAACCTACCCTTTTATCACCTCATCCGATTTTTAAACATTTTGGTGAATCCATTTCAAAGGAAGATGCAAGAAAAGCATTAGGGATTGACTATAACGATAAAATAATATTATTTTTTGGTTTCATTAGACAATACAAAGGTTTAGACATACTATTAAAAGCAATGGCTGTAAATGAAATTAAAGAAGCTGGTATTAAGTTAATGATTGTTGGAGAGTTTTATGAGGATGCACAACCTTATCACGATTTAATTAAATCATTAGGTATTGAAACATCCGTTATATTACATACCCAATTTTTGCCTGACATCGATGTTAAAAAGTATGTTTGTAGTGCTGATTTTATGATACAACCCTATAAACACGCAACTCAAAGTGGTGTAACTCCATTAGCTTATCATTTCGAGATTCCAATGTTAGTAACCAATGTAGGTGCATTAGCTGATACTGTGCCTGATGGCAAAGTTGGTGTGGTAGTGGAACCGAATGAAATGGATATTGCCACTGGCATTCAAATTTTATACCAAAATGGAACTGAATATTACCTAAATAATATAAAGGACGAAAAGAAAAAGTATAGTTGGGAACAAATGGCGAATAATTTTTTAATTTTACATCAGCAATTATAAACTTCAATATTATGTCAACACAAGCTATATCAGATATTATAAAGGCGTCAATTGACGTAAAGCAACAATTACTAGCTGATGCTCATTTGGTAAACCAAATTGCTATTGTAACTGACGTAATTACAAAAGCATTTCAAAATGGTAATTCAGTTTATTTTGCCGGAAATGGAGGTAGTGCAGCTGATGCACAACATTTAGCTGCTGAATTTTCTGGTCGTTTTTATAAAGATCGTAAAGCACTACCTTCCGATGCCTTACATTGCAATACATCCTATATAACTGCAGTGGCTAATGATTATAGCTATGATGTTATTTATGCCCGATTATTAGAGGGATTAGCTAAAAAAGGTGATGTCTTAGTAGGTATTAGCACATCAGGTAACTCCGCCAATATTGTTAAGGCATTTGAAATGGCTAAAACAATTGGAGTAACAACTATCGGATTTACAGGACAAAAAGGGGGTAAAATGAAAGACCTTGGTGATTACCTGATTAATATACCCTCTAATACAACTCCTAGAATTCAAGAATCACATATTTTAGTAGGTCATATTATTTGCGAATTAGTGGAAATCAATATTTTCGGTAAATAGCCCATTCCATATTAGCTCAATTTATATTTATGCCTTTTAATTTGACAGACGTTAACCCTAATTGGACTTTATTTTTAGATAGAGATGGTGTTATTAATGAAGAAAAAAAGGATGACTATGTAAAAACATGGAATGATTTCCAATTTTACGAAGAAAGTTTACTAGCCCTTCCAATATTGGCATCGAAGTTTTCTATCATTGTCATAACAACCAATCAAAAAGGTATTGGCAAAGGCTTAATGACACACAATGATTTATTGGAAATTCATACCAATATGCAATCAAAAATTCATGAAGTTGGAGGCAGAATTGATCATATTTATTATTGTCCTGATTTAGATAATGATTCACCAAATAGAAAGCCACAACCTGGGATGGCAATGCAAGCAAAACAACAATTTCCTCAAATCAATTTTGAACAATCCATCATGGTAGGTAATAGAACTAGCGATATGCATTTTGGACGAAATGCGGGCTTACATACTGTATTTTTAGCAACCACACACCCTGAAACTCCCTACCCTAATCCTATTATTGATTATCGTTTTGATAATTTATTAACTTTTGCAAAGTCATTATAGCATTAAAATTTCATAATTTCATTTATGCTAAAGCAACTATTATTTTCAATTTTTCTTATTTGTACATTTCAATTTTCAAATGCGCAAGTTAATCTAGATAGTACTGGCTTAGCCTTGCAAAAATTAGCAATTCAAATAGTAGAAGATAGCAACTCCGAAAATAGATATTTAGCGGATAGCATTTTCACAAAGTCTTTGGTAAAAACATTAAAAACCCCATTCTCATTTAATTTCAAATTTGATTCATTAAAATCAATAAGTCAGTTAATTTCACCAGACAAAAAATTTAAAATTTTCAGTTGGCATATTAAATTAAATGAGGATACTTTTTTACAAAGAGCTGCAATCCAAATAAACACGCTTGATGGGCAATTAAAATTATTGCCATTTTTTGATAAATCAGAAATGTTTGATGCACCCGAATCCGAAATTTGTAATAGGAAAAAATGGATGGGCGCTATCTATTATGACATCATATTAACAGATTATAATAATTCAAAATTTTATACTTTACTAGGCTTTGATGATTATAATAATTTTACTTCTAGAAAAATAATTGAAGTCATTCGTTTTGAGAATGATGAACCTATTTTAGGGGGTAATTATTTTGTTTATCCACCTGATGAGACCTACCCAGTAGCTCCGGTTGAACGTTTTGTTTATCACTATAAAAAAGGAAGTAATGCTTATATTAGATACAATAATGAATCTAAACAAATTACTTTATCAGAGTTATCTAGTACCAATAATGATTTGAAAATGAAAAGTACATTGGTGCCGACAGGAAATGAAGTTTTCTTTGTATGGAAAAATGGGAAATGGGTAATGCCTGAAATAGAATAATAAACTAATCCAGTTTCAATACTGCCAAGAATGCTTCTTGTGGAATTTCTACATTACCAATTTGACGCATTCTCTTTTTACCTTCTTTCTGCTTTTCCAATAATTTACGTTTACGACTAATATCACCACCATAACATTTGGCAGTTACGTCCTTACGCATTGCAGATATGTTTTCACGAGCAACAACTTTAGCTCCTATTGCGGCTTGAATGGCAATTTGGAATTGTTGTTTCGTTAATAATTCTTTTAATTTTTCACAAAGTTTTCGTCCAAACTCAGCTGATTTTCCTCGATGAATTAAGGCACTCAAGGCATCTACTTTTTCTGCATTCAATAAAATATCCATCTTCACAATATCGGCCTCTCTAAATCCAATTTGAGTATAATCAAAAGAAGCATATCCTCTTGTTCCACTCTTTAATTTATCATAGAAATCAAATACGATTTCGGTTAACGGCATTTCAAATATCAATTCGACACGAGTAGGTGTTAAATAACTTTGATTAATTAACATACCACGTTTACCTAAACATAAAGTGATAATGTTGCCTATATAATCAGGTGTCGTAATAATTTGAGCTCTAATAAACGGTTCTTCGATATAATCTATCTTAACCGGATCCGGCATTTCGGCTGGATTGTTTACAATTATCTTTTCCTTTCGAGTAGTATAGGCAATAAAGCTTACGTTAGGAACAGTCGTAATCACGGTTTGGTTAAATTCGCGCTCCAAACGTTCTTGTATAATTTCCATATGCAATAAACCAAGGAATCCACAACGGAATCCAAAGCCTAAAGCTTGTGAAGTTTCTAATTCAAATGTCAAGGATGCATCGTTTAATTGTAATTTTTCCATACAATCACGTAACTCCTCAAATTCGTCAGTATTCACGGGATAAATGCCTGCAAATACCATTGGCTTTACTTCCTCAAATCCATGTATCATTTCACCCGGATTATTGGCAAGGGTGATGGTATCTCCAACTTTAACTTCTTTCGCATTTTTTATACCCGTGATAATATAACCCACATCACCAGCTCTCACTTCATCCTTGGGTGTCATGGCTAATTTCAACACACCAACTTCATCTGCATTATAATCTTTTCCTGAGGCTACGAACCTAATTTTATCATTCTTCTTTAATACCCCATTCATTATTCTGTAGTAAACTATAATTCCCCTAAAGCTATTAAATACACTATCAAAAATTAAAGCTTGCAAAGGTGCTTGAGTATCTCCTTTAGGAGCTGGAATACGTTCACAAACCGCCTGTAAGATTTCTTCAATACCAATACCACTTCTACCACTTGCTAATAAAATATCCTCCTGCTTGCAGCCAATTAAATCAATGATTTGATCAGTTACTTCTGGAATTTTTGCACCATCCATATCAATTTTATTAATCACTGGTATGATTTCTAAATTGTTATCTAATGCTAAATATAAATTTGAAATTGTTTGTGCTTGAATCCCTTGTGAGGCATCCACTAATAAAAGTGCTCCCTCACATGCTGCTAAGGCACGGCTTACCTCATAACTAAAATCTACGTGACCTGGTGTATCAATTAAATTTAAGGTATAAGTCTCTCCTTTATGGATATAATTAATTTGAATCGCATGACTTTTAATCGTAATTCCTTTCTCTCGCTCTAGGTCCATATCATCTAAAACCTGATTCATCATTTCACGTTCTGTAATAGTCTTGGTATGTTCCAATAAACGGTCAGCCAAGGTACTTTTACCGTGATCGATGTGTGCGATGATACAAAAATTTCTTATGTTCTTCATGTAATGA
>CANETM010000012.1 GCA_947441205.1 Bacteroidota bacterium
AAAATAATTGCAGTTCAATATGCAAGAGAAAACAAAATGCCATTTTTTGGAATTTGTTTAGGTATGCAAATGGCAGTAATTGAATTTGCTAGGAATGTGTTAGGATTGAAACAAGCACATTCCGTTGAAATGGATATAGATAGCCCTGATCCTGTTATTAATATGATGGAAGAACAAAAACGAATCACCATGATGGGAGGTTCCATGCGTTTAGGTTCTTATCCTTGTTCTATCACTGAAAACACTTTGGCTCACAAAATTTATGGTACTACATTAATCAATGAAAGACATAGACATAGATATGAATTTAACAATGAATATTTAAATGCTTTTCAAGAAAAAGGGATGGTCACAAGTGGCGTAAATCCAGCAACTGGATTGGTTGAAATTATCGAGCTTCCTAATCATCCATTTTTCATAGGGGTTCAATATCATCCTGAGTTAAAAAGTACCGTTGAAGCTCCAGCGCCATTATTCGTTCATTTTATTGCAGCTGCTAAACAGCACGCCACTACAAACGCATAATTTAATGATGGAAATATTGCTAACATTTGTTAGCTTTGTTTCATGGATAAAATTAGAATTTTAACCTGCACCAGTTTATTTGACGGACATGATGCGTCAATAAATATTATGCGTCGGGTACTTCAAGAAAAAGGAGTTGAAATCATTCATCTTGGACACAATCGTTCAGCTAATGAAATAGTAGAAGCTGCAATAGAAGAAGATGTGCAAGGAATTGCCATTACTTCTTATCAAGGTGGTCATGTTGAATTTTTTAGCTACGTTAAAAAATTATTAGATAAAGCTGGGTATAGTCATATAAAAATTGTTGGTGGGGGTGGCGGTACTATTTTACCAAAAGAAGCAAAATGGTTAGAATCCATTGGTATATCAAAAATATATTTACCAAGTGATGGTCTAGTGATGGGTATTGATGGAATGATTAAACAGGTAGTTAGTATTTGTTCTTTTCCTTTAAAACCCTATACGAAAAAAACATTACCTCCGCTTTCCATTCAAAAATTAATTGATCCTCGAATTTTAAGCAGGCAAATTACATTATTGCAAAACAGTTCGTTGAAAATTACAACGAAAAAACTAGCTACTAAAAAAGTTTCTTCAAGCAAATCATTATCTAAATTAAATAACATTCCAATTATAGGTGTTACAGGTACTGGCGGTGCAGGAAAGTCAACGGTGGTTGATAGACTAGTACAATATTTTGTACAATGTAATCCAACCAAAACCATTGCAGTAATTTCAGTGGATCCATCAAAAAGAAAAACGGGGGGTGCTTTGTTAGGTGATAGAATAAGAATGAACTCAATTCATCACCCCAATGTTTTTATGCGTTCCTTAGCTACTCGAAGTGATATGCAATCTATTGCACATTCTATGGATGGTGTCATTGAATTATGTAAGATGGCAGGATTTGATTGTATTTTAATTGAAACTGCTGGAGTAGGGCAAAACGATGCAACTATTGTAGACTATGTAACGGTGCCGGTGTATATTATGACTCCTGAATTTGGTGCTCCAACTCAGTTGGAAAAAATAAATATGATTGACTATGCACATATCATTGGGATTAATAAATTTGATCGTGCTGGAGGGTTGGATGCTTTAAGAGATGTAAGAAAGCAATACAACAGATCACATCATTTATTTAATGCAACAACAAATTCAAGTCCTGTTTTCGGAACCATGGCTGCACATTATAGTGATCCTGGAATGCAGGCCATGTATAATGCATTAGTGCAAAATATAAATACAATTCATGATGCAGGATTGAAACAAATAGACAATCCGCTTATCTATCATGAAAACAAAATTATTGCTCCCACTATTCCCAATAAAAGACTTGGATATTTAAATGAAATCATCGAGGTGATACATGCTAATAACGATTGGATTAACCAACAAAAGCAATTGGTATCAAAATGGTATTGTTTAAGTAAATCCATGGAAGATCCTTTACTTTCAAAAAATGTAACCTTCCAAAAAGTGAATAAAGCATTGGAGGCATCTATTGACAAAGAAGTAAAAAACTTAGTAATATAATGGCCTGAGCTATTCGATAAATATCAACAAAAAACATATATTGATGAAGTAAGGGGAATAAAAAATTCGCATGCATTTGTTTTTGAAACGCCTTCGGGTTTAACATTGAACAAAGTTTATTTACCAAAATATGCCGACTGGGGAGATATTGTTGAATGGCAATTAAAAGAAAATACACCAGGTAGATATCCTTTTACAGCTGGTGTATTTGAATTAAAAAGAGAAAATGAAGATCCAACAAGAATGTTTGCTGGAGAGGGTTGTCCTGAAAGAACTAATTGGCGTTTTCATTATTTAAGTAAAGGACAGTCTGCAATAAGGTTGTCTACTGCTTTTGATAGCGTGACTTTATATGGTCATGATCCTGCAGCAAGGATGGATGTATTTGGAAAAATCGGAAATGCTGGAGTAAGTGTTGCAACACTTGATGATGCAAAAAAATTATACTCGGGAATTGATTTAAATGCAAAAAATACTTCGGTAAGCATGACAATTAATGGTCCTGCGCCAATGTTATTAGCTATGTTTTTTAATACTGCGATAGACCAGGCATGTGAGCAATATATTACCGAACATAAAATGTGGCCACAGGTTAACAAAAAAATTAAACAACTTGTTCCTCAAAATATATTGCCTACTTATGAATCAATTCATCCTCATATCCCAATGAGCCAGTGGCATAATGGTCTTGGATTAAAGTTATTAGGTGTTTCTGGTGATATGGTATTGGATACTAAGGTGTATAATGAAATTAAAGCAAGTGTAATCAATAATATAAGGGGAACTTTACAAGCAGATATTTTAAAAGAAGATCAGGCTCAAAATACTTGTATTTTTTCTACTGATTTTGCATTGCGTATGATGGGAGATGTACAGTCTTATTTTGCAACAAATAGAGTTAGAAATTTTTATAGTATTTCTATTTCTGGTTATCATATTGCGGAAGCAGGAGCTAATCCTATTACCCAGCTTGCCTTTACGCTAGCTAATGGCTTTACCTATGTAGAATATTTTTTAAACCGAGGTATTGCTATTGATGATTTTATGCCAAACCTTAGTTTTTTCTTTAGCAACGGAATGGATCCAGAATATGCTGTTATTGGTAGGGTGGCAAGAAGAATCTGGGCAAGGGTAATGAAACTTAAATACAATGCAAATGTTCGCTCTCAAAAATTAAAGTATCATATACAAACAAGTGGAAGGAGTTTGCACTCACAAGAAATAGATTTTAATGATATAAGAACAACACTTCAAGCTTTATATGCGATTTATGATCAATGCAATAGTTTACATACCAATGCTTATGACGAAGCAATCACTACCCCAACTGAAGAAAGTGTAAGGCGTGCATTGGCCATTCAATTAATAATTAATAAGGAATTAGGAACGGTGAAAGTTGAAAATTCACAACAAGGTAGTTTTTTAATGACCGAATTAACGGATTTAGTAGAAGAGGCAGTAATGCTAGAATTTGAAAAAATTAATGCGCGCGGCGGAGTATTAGGTGCTATGGAAAGAATGTATCAAAGGTCTAAAATTCAAGAAGAAAGTTGGGTTTATGAAACCAAAAAACATGATGGTGAGATACCTATTGTTGGGGTTAATACCTTTGTTAGTGATAAGGTAAAGTCAGCTTTTAATCAGCAACCCATTAGTAGGTCCACTAAAAAAGAAAGATCAAGACAAGTAGCTTGTTTACAAATGTTTAAAAAGCGTAACCTGGGTCAAAAAGACTACTATTTGACAAAACTTAAAGTCGCAAGTTTGACAGACGATAATTTATTTGAAATCCTGATGGAGGCTGTTAAATATTGCAGCTTGGGTGAGATCACCGATGCCTTGTATTTAGTAGGTGGAAAGTATAGTAGAAACCTGTAAAAAACATATCTTTGTCGCACGTTAATTACGTTTAAACATTGAATATGAATACGGATAAAAATACGGTCATTGGATTTATCTTACTAGCGGGTTTATTCTTCGCCTACTTTTGGTACAATAATAAGGAGCAAACTGAAATGCAGGCTTATAATAAGCGCATTAATGACTCAACAGCTCTTGTAAAGTCGTTAGCTGAAAAAGCAGCTGCTGCAAAAAATTCAATTATTGCTGATTCCTCATCTACCGCTTCTGCTGCTATTGAAGACTCAGTTAAACAGCAAATCACTTCTTTAGAAAATGATTTAATTAAAGTTGAATTCAGCAATAAAGGAGGACAAGTATTAGGCGTTACTTTAAAAGGCTATAAAAACTCAAAAAATCAATTTGTAAAGTTAGGGGATAGTAGTTCATTAAATTATCCTGTTAATATTGGAAATAATCAAACTGCTCAAATTAATCAAATCATATTCCCTTCAGTTAATATTTCAAAAGGAGATAGTGGCGTACAAAAAATTGAATATGCTTGGACGACACCATCAGGAAATACGATTAGGCATCAATTTTCATTAGCAGCTAACAAATATGCAATTGATTGGAATGTACAATTACAAGGTGCTGATCAATTATTAAGCAATGGTCAAATTAATTTATTATGGGATGTTCATGCATATCAACAAGAACGAACTGTAACCTATGAACGTCAAATTTCAAATGTTTGTTTTTCAGAAGGAAAAGAGTTTGACTATATCTCAAGTAAAACAACATGGGCTTTTGAAAAACCAATACAATGGGTGGGATTGATTCAACAGTTTTTTAGTACAACTTTAATTGCGAAGGATGGTTTTGGATCTGGAAAAATTGATTGGCAGCGCAAAACTGATTCTAGTAATGGTTTGGCGTCAATGCAAACTCAATTGCAAACCAAAGTTAGTGGAGCAATAGTGAATATTCCACTTTCCTTGTATTATGGTCCAAACGATTTTCAAATATTAAAATCACAGGCTCCGGAAATGGAGAAGATTGTTAATTTAGGCCGCGACTTATATTCATTTGTTCGTCCTTTAAATAAATATATCATCATGCCTGTATTTGATTTTTTTGCAGGTTTTGTTTCCAATTACGGATGGGTTGTATTATTGTTAACCATATTCATTCGATTAGTTACGTCACCCTTAACCTACTCAAGTTATTTAAGTGGTGCTAAAATGAAAGTTTTGAAGCCAGAGCTTGACGAGATTAAGAAAAAATTGGGTGATGATCAACAAGGCTTCGCAATGGAGCAAATGAAGTTGTTTAGAGAGGCAGGTGTAAATCCATTAGGAGGTTGTATTCCAGCACTATTACAAATACCTATTTTCTTTGCATTATACAGTTTCTTTAATTCGAATATTTCATTAAGAGGCCAACCCTTTTTATGGAGTCAGGATTTATCAAGTTATGATGTTATTGCAACATTACCTTTTACTATTCCGCTCGGATTTGGAGACCATATTAGTTTATTCAACATTACTGCTGTTATAACTAGTTTCTTAATTTCTGTTTATAATATGTCAATGACACCTACACAGGATAATCCTGCGTTAAAGTACATGCCATATTTTTTCCCAATCATGTTATTATTTTTCTTCAATGGACTGCCTTCTGCATTAACATGGTATTATACGGTTTCTAATATTGTTACATTGTTATTGCAATTTGTGATTCAGAATTTCATAATTAATCATGATAAGATATTAGCCCAAATTGATATTAAAAGAAAAACGCCAAAAAAGAAAAGTGGTTGGCAAAGCAAATACGAGCAAATGATGGAAGCACAAAAAAAAGTACAAGACTTAAAAGAGAAGCATAAAAAGTAGTACCTAATGTAAAGCATGAAGCAAAGTTTAACCCCCCTTATAACTTTTTGCTTATTGTTTTCGTTATCATCGCTCAAAGCGCAAACGAAAATAGTTGGTGAATGCTCGTTGTTATTTCAAATAACAAATGCTGATTCGGGTGATTCTATTGGACAAAAAAATGTTTACATAAAAGGAGGCCAGTGTAAAACAGTTTTAGAAACTCCACAATTAAAACAGGTTTTATTATTTGATTTAAATCAAGTAAAAGCTACTATTACTAAGGACATTGGGGCAAGTCATTTTTTACAAGTCATAAATTATCCCCCAACAACGGCCCCTAATTTAATAGCAATGAAGGAATCATTGCAGGATTCTTCAATGCAAATACTTGGGTATAAATGTAAAAGTGTTGATTTGATTTTGAGTGATGGTGTCGTTTATCAAATATGGTATACATCAGAAATTGCAACTACTGTAAGTACATTTGAACTTATTTTCAAAGAAGTGCCTGGGTTAGTTTTGTCGTATAAAATTATTCCATTAAAGGGGAAGTCATACCAGTATGTGGCTACGAAAATTGATTTAAGTCCAATACCATTAAGTCAATTTATAATCAACATAAATCAATATCAGGTTATTGATGAATGACTAGTTCAATCGAAAAAAATTATTGAGCAGAAGGAGTCTTGAATTTAGGCAAAATCACTTTATAGTGATAAGGAATAATGTAAGAGATATTCCCTTTGTTATACTTTAAATACGCAGCAGTGTTAGCGTTATAAATACTATTAGTAGTTGAGAAGCCTTTAAATTCTAAGCTTGATTTCAAACTAGCAAAGCTTGCAGTTTTATGAGAAAGCGCACTTAGGTTTTTTAAAGAGTATTTTTCAACTTCTTTTTTTGACTCTAAATTAGATGTAGTAACAATAATACTTGCACTAGCATTTAAATTCATTAGGATTAGACTAACGAATAGAGCTGAAAGTAGTATGTTTTTTAGCGTACGCATGATTATTACAAATATAATAAGTTATTATTTGTTTTTAAAAAATTTATTTTAACCATTCCAGGTGCTTTTTGTGAACAATAAATTATGGTGAATTTATACAGCCATAGTATATTTAACTATTAAGAGCATTAAAAATAATCTTAATAAACTGAAAATCAACGACTTAATTATTGTCTTTAAATTATTTACTATGTTAGATAGACAAAAGGATGAAGGAGGCGGGGATATCAAAGAATTAATGCAAAGGTACCAAAACCTTAAACTAGGTCGAGCTAATGCTTATATTGAGGAGGATGATTTTGAACGCATCATTGAACATTTAGATGAAAAAGATGAAATTCTAGAAGCCATTCAAGCGGCTGACTTAGCCTTAGACCAGTATCCATTTTCAGCATTATTAATGATTAAAAAGGCTGACTTATTGTTAGCAACCAGGAAATATAAAGAAGCATTAAAATTATTGAATACTGCAGCCTTATATGATCATAAGGACATGAACTTATTTATTCTAAAAACAGATGCTTATTTAGCTTTAGATCAACCGGAAAAGGCTATTGTATTGTTGCAAGAGGCCTTGCATTTATTTGAAGGTGCAGAACGAACTGAATTATTATTTGAATTAGCCGATGTGTATGATGATCACGAAGCCTTTGATAAAGTTTTTGACTGTTTAAAATTGGTGCTTGAAGAGGACCCCATGAACGAAGAGGCACTGTATAAAATTTGTTTTTGGACTGATTTTACGGGCAGAAACGAGGAAAGCATTCGTTTGCATCAAAGTATTATTGACGAACAACCCTATAACGCTTTAGCTTGGTTTAATTTGGCTGCTGCATATCAAGGCTTGAAATTACACGAAAAAGCCATAGACGCATATCAATATGCAATTGTAATAGATGAAAAATTTGATTATGCATATCGTAATATGGGCGATGCCTTTTTAAGAATTAGGAAATATAGAGAAGCCATTGAAGCCTTAGAAAAAGTACTTGAATTATCTCGCCCCGAAGACGTTATTTATGAAGCTATTGGACATTGTTATCATCGTATGAAAAATTATGCACAAGCAAGATTTCATTATAAAAAAGCAGTGCATTTAAATCCTGATGATAGTCGATTGTATCAAAAAATTGCAGCAACCTATATGCAGGAGGGACAATGGGCACAAGCTATTAAGCAGCTTGAACACGCAATGAGAATTCATAAACACATTAATGACTATCATATTTTATTAGGGGAGTGTTATGTTAATTTGAAACTATATAAAGAAGCTGCTGGATACTTTGGAACCGTAGTTAAAAATAAACCTAAGCAAATTGCTGGATGGGAATACCTAGTAAAGTGTTTAGTTGCTAATCAGGAATTAGAAGCGGCATTAGCACAAACAGAAATTGCTTATTTATCAACTCAGGGAAAAGTTATTTTTATTTTTTATCGAAGCGCCATTTTATTTATGATGGGTAAATCAGCCGAAGGATTATTGCAATTAGAAATGGCCTTATCTAAATCATCTAAATTAATTAACAAGTTAATTAGATTTTATCCTGAAATTATGCAGGATGCAAAAGTTGCTGAATTAATTACACAATACAAGAAGGGTAAAATATCTTAATCATTTTAAATTACCTTTGTAGCAATAAGTAATTATTTATGATGAATTTTAATTTGACTCAAATACCGGAAAGAACTAGTAAGCCTCGCACACATGGATTAACGATGGTGATGGATAAAGGATTAAGTTATGGAGAAGCAGAAAATTTTCTAAGTGTTTCAGCTGGCCACACCGACGTTTTAAAGTTGGGTTTTGGTTCTTCGGCGGTTACGCCAAACCTAAGAGCTAAAATAGAACTATATCAGTCTCACAATATCCCAGTTTACTTTGGGGGTACATTATTTGAAGCATACTTAATCAGAAATCAATTTGATGACTATATAGCTATGTGTAAAGATTATAAAATTGATTTAATTGAAGTGAGTGATGGCTCGATTGAAATACCCCATTCTGAAAAATGTGGCTACATTGAAAAAATAGCTAAAATTTCAAAGGTTATAAGCGAAGTTGGAAGTAAAGATGCTGCCCATATCATTCCTCCTTATAAATGGATTGAATTAATGACTGCTGAATTAAGTGCAGGTTCGGAATATGTTATTGCAGAGGCGCGTGAAGCAGGTAATGTAGGTATCTACCGAGGTAGTGGTGAGGTTCGTGAGGGTTTGGTCCAAGAAATATTAACTAAAATTCCTGCTGAAAAAATACTTTGGGAAGCACCACAAAAAGCCCAACAATTATATTTTCTGGAACTCATTGGTTGCAATGTAAATTTAGGAAATATTGCGCCAACCGAAGTAATTCCATTAGAAGCCATGAGAATTGGATTACGAGGCGATACTTTTAATTTATATTTAAATAAATAACCTTGCGTAAATTCGGTCTCATAGGATATCCTTTATCTCATTCATTCTCACAAGGTTTTTTTAGGGAGAAGTTTAAATTAGAAAATATATTGGATGCCGAATATTTGAATTATCCCATTCCAACGATCGGTGATTTTACAACTTTATGGGATGACCGAAACTTACAAGGGTTAAATATTACCATCCCTTATAAAAAGGAGGTGATTCCTTTTTTGCAACAACCATCGTCGGTTGTACAAAAAATCCAAGCATGTAATTGTATACGCAGGTTTAATAACGAATTGTATGGGTATAATACTGATGTAATTGGTTTTCAAAAATCATTAATACCATTTTTAAAAACACAACATACGCATGCACTAATTTTAGGAACTGGTGGGGCAGCAGCTGCGGTAGAGTGGGTAATGCAAAACTTACAAATCAAGTATCAATTTGTTTCAAGGAATGCGCATCATAATAAAGAACAAGTAAATCAGTCAAATTTTATAGGGTATAATCAATTAACAGATTCAATCATTGAAAAACATACTTTAATTGTTAATACCAGCCCTTTGGGGATGTATCCAAATGTGAATGAAACGCCAGCAATTCCATATGAAGCGATATCATCACAACATCACTTATTTGATTTGATTTACAATCCTTCCGAAACTTTATTTTTAAGTAAAGGGAAGGCACAAGGAGCTACTATTCAAAATGGTTTAGAAATGTTGCATATTCAAGCCCAAGAAAGTTGGAAAATTTGGAACGCAGAAACACCCATTATTCAGTAATCGTTTTAATCAAGGTGCATTAAGAAATTATAGCCTTAACTATAATTATTGCCTTTTTTATAATTATAGAATTTTCTTTTATTTATTACCAAGTTTTATCTAGAACGTAAAAATTCAAAAAGTTGTGTCACCGCTTTTTGTCGATGACTAAATGTATTTTTTTCTTCTATACTCATTTCGGCAAAGCTTTTAGATGCGCCCTCAGGGATAAAAATGGGGTCATAACCAAAACCTTTTTCACCGTGCATTTCATTGGAGATATGACCTTTGCAAATTCCTTCAAAGTAATATGTCTCCATACCATTAGTGCCCTTCCATAACAAACAAATTACAGTTCGGAATTGGGCAGTTCGATTTTCAAGACTATCTAAATTGATTAATACTTTATCAATATTAGCTTGAAAGTCCCGTCCCTCGCCAGCGTACCTTGCACTCTTAACACCGGGTTCGCCATTTAATGCGTTAATTTCTAAGCCTGTATCCTCACTAAAGCAATTTTGATTCGTAATATTGAAAATGGTAATTGCTTTTTCATATGCATTTTCTTGTAACGTATCATGAGGTTCTGGAATATCAATATCAATCCCAGCTTCTTTTTGCGGAATGATTTTAAAATCACTTCCAACTAATGATTGAATTTCATTTACTTTATTTTGGTTGTTAGTAGCGAATATCAAAGTATGCATTTGAACAAATATTAAATGTGTTGAAATAAATTAGTTCTTAGTTTGTTAGTGATATTTTATAAAATTGTTAGGGGTACTTTATAAATTTTAAATCACTATAATTTGAACAGCAATTTTAATGCATTCCACAATTTTGATTTTTCAATTTTTGCATTTTGATCAGTTCCCTGCATACTATGCAAACTTCCACTAAATAATATTTGTGTATCCCCAAGTTCAATTGGTTTGTATAAAGTGGAGGGCAATTTAATTTTTAATTGTGTACTAGCTATTTCAAATGCAAATACGAATTGGGATGGGAGGGTCTCTAAAATTTCATGTAAACTCAAAGGTTGTAATGCAGTATTGACCAATGCAATATCAGCAAGATTTAATTTACAGGCGTTTAAAATTGAAGACAATAAACCTAAATCAGCTTCATTTAAATAAACGGCATTTTCATCATGTACAAGTACCACTATTTTTTTAAGATGATCACCTAAAAATTTCAGCGGCTGTGATGGAATTGATTTTTGTTCATTTAATACTTCCTTGGCAGGGGTCGTGGCAATAGCCTCTTTACCAATTGCTTCAACTTTTTCTTGGGCTTCTTTTCCTGCAGACTTTATTTCCTTTTCAGGTAATACCAAGGTATCTTTGTACAAAGAAACTAAGGCAGCTGCTGGTAATATAATTTTTGGATCTTGCATTGGTTGGAAAATTAACTCAAATGGCTTGATTGAAAAAATAACACTTGTAAGTTTTTCGTTTATTTCTTATTTTCGTTTCTTTGTAACCTTAATGTTATTTATTTAAAAACACCATATGTCAACACATTCTATTCCAGTAACAATTAATCAACATCCAAAGCTTCCATCATACAATATGAATGAAATTGCTTTTGGAAAAAATTTCACTGATCATATGTTGGTTGCTGATTATGAAAATGGGGAATGGAAAAATGTTGAAATCAAGCCCTATGCTCCTTTTGAAGTTGATCCTTCCTGCGCAACTTTGCATTATGGACAAACCATTTTTGAAGGAATTAAAGCCTTTAAAAATGAAAAAGAGGAGGTTGTTATTTTTAGACCAGATCAAAACTTTATACGATTTAATACATCGGCAGCTCGTATGCAAATGCCTAAAGTTCCTGAATGGATTTTCATGGAAGGGATGAAGCAATTAATAAATATCGAAAAAGGGTGGATTCCTAATATACCCGAATCATCATTATACATTCGTCCTTTTATGATAGCGATGGATCCTTTTTTAGGCGTCCGTCCTTCTGCAACTTATAAATTCATGATTATTTTAGGTCCTAGCGGTCCTTATTTTTCTGCTCCAATGAAAATATTAATTGAACAACATTATACGCGTGCAACACCTGGTGGCGTTGGCTTTGCTAAGAATGGTGGAAATTATGGAGCAAGTTTATTTCCAGTAGTATTGGCACAAGAAAAAGGGTATGATCAAGTATTATGGACCGATGCTATTGAGCATAAATTTGTTGAAGAAGTGGGTATGATGAATGTAATGTTTGTCATGGATGGTAAAGTAATCACGCCAAGTTTAGAAAGAGGAACTGTGTTGAAAGGGGTAACACGCGATTCATCTATCAACTTATTAAGGGATATGGGTTATGAGGTAGAGGAAAGAAATTTATCGGTGGCGGAAATTGTGGATGCACATAAAAAAGGGTTATTTACGGAAGTATTTGGGGTAGGTACGGCGGCAGTTGTTTCCTATATTTCAAGATTAGCACATGGAGAATATGTGATGGATTTTGATGTAAATAACTTAAAAGTGGCTCCAGCGCTTAAAAAACAACTACATGAATTAAGAATGGGCCATATTGTGGACAAACATAATTGGCTATACCATATTTAATTAATTAATTGTAAATCAGTTAGTTAAGAAATAATTATATCAGTTATGCTAACTTTTTAAGTATCAAAATGTACTTTTTGGTTTATTTTTTTAAAAATAGCCAATAAACATTTTGGTAATTCGTTCTCAGCCATTACCTTTGCCGTCCGAATTTTTTATAAACCGAAATGAACAAAATAGCATAATAAATGCCTACTATTCAGCAATTAGTTAGAAAAGGCCGTGAGATCATCAGGGCGAAAAGTAAATCAAGAGCTTTGGATGCATGTCCTCAGCGTCGTGGCGTTTGTACAAGAGTGTATACAACTACTCCTAAAAAGCCAAACTCTGCGTTACGTAAGGTAGCGAAAGTGCGTTTGACTAATAAAATTGAGGTAATTGCCTACATCCCAGGTGAGGGCCATAACTTACAGGAACACAGTATCGTATTAATACGTGGTGGTCGTGTGAAGGATTTACCAGGTGTACGTTACCATATTGTTCGTGGTAGTTTGGATACTGCAGGTGTAAAAGACCGTAAGCAGTCTCGTAGTAAATACGGTACCAAGAAAGAAAAACCAAAAAAGTAATTAAAACAATTTTCAGATAACAACTAATTAATATTCGACTGACATGCGTAAAGCACAACCTAAAAAAATTCCATTAGCACCAGATCCTAAATTTAGTGATGTACAAGTGACTCGTTTTATCAATAACATTATGTTAGATGGTAAAAAGACAACTGCATACAAAATATTTTATGATGCTTTAGATAAAGTAAGCAAATTCACAAACGAAGACGGATATGAAATGTGGAAAAAAGCTGTTGTAAATGTAACTCCAGCTGTTGAAGTACGTAGCCGTCGTATTGGTGGTGCAACTTTTCAAATTCCTGCTGAAGTTCGCGCTGATCGTAAAATTTCTTTAAGCATGAAATGGTTAGTACGTTTTAGCCGTGAGCGTAACGGTAAAACAATGGCTGACAAATTAGCGAATGAAATCATCGCAGCTACAAAAGGCGAGGGTGGTGCATTCAAAAAGAAAGAAGATACTCACCGTATGGCTGAGGCGAACAAAGCTTTCTCTCACTTTAAAGTTTAATTGCTTAAGCCCAAAGGCTTTTAGATATAGAAAAACCCTAGCAATCTCGCTGGGGTTTTTTATTTCATTGTGCTGGTTTACAGCGGGGTGAGACCCTTGTGGAATAGTTTATGGAAAAATTTTGTGTTAAACCGTTGTTCAATCACTAATATCATTAACTTTGCGCCTCGATAAATTGACTATTATTTGTAGTTAAATTATTGAGCTATTTAAAAATAAACAACCCTAATATGGCGGATTTAAAACTACAAAGAAACTTTGGTATTGCTGCGCACATTGATGCGGGTAAGACAACTACCACTGAACGTATCTTACGTTACACAGGTATGATTCACAAAATTGGTGAAGTGCATGACGGTGCTGCAACAACTGACTGGATGGAACAAGAAAAAGAAAGAGGTATTACTATTACTTCTGCAGCAGTAAGTTGTCAATGGCAGTTTCCTACTACATTAGGTAAGAAAGATGCAAACACAAAAGATTATTATTTTAATATTATTGATACTCCGGGTCACGTTGACTTTACTGTAGAGGTAGAGCGTTCAATGCGTGTACTAGATGGTTTGATTGCTTTGTTCTCTGCTGTAGATGGTGTGGAACCACAGTCTGAAACAGTATGGCGTCAAGCAAATCGTTACAAAGTTCCACGTATTGGTTTCGTAAATAAAATGGACCGTGCAGGTGCGGACTTCTTAATGGTGGTTACGCAAGTAAGAGAAATGTTAGGTGCGAAAGCCGTTCCATTGCAATTACCAATTGGTGCAGAAGATAATTTTACGGGTGTAGTGGATTTAATTAGAATGAAAGCCATTATTTGGGATGATGCTACAGAAGGTATGACTTATGTAGAAAATCCTATTCCTGATGATATGAAAGAAGATGTTGATTATTGGAGAGCTCAATTAATCGAAGCTGTTGCAGAATACGACGACAAATTAATGGAGAAATTCTTTGAAAATCCAGATACTATTTCAGAAGACGAGGTACATGAAGCAATACGTAAGGCTTGTATTGATTTAAGTATCGTTCCAATGATGTGTGGTTCTTCTTTCAAAAATAAAGGAGTACAAACTGCATTAGATGCTGTATGTCGTTACTTGCCTTCACCAGTAGATGTTGATGATACAGAAGGTACTGATCCTGATACTGGCGAAAAAGTTTATCGTAAACCAAATGCAAAAGAACCATTCGCTGCATTGGCTTTCAAAATTATGACTGATCCATTCGTAGGTCGTTTAGCATTTTTCAGATGTTATTCTGGTCGCTTAGATGCCGGTTCATATGTAAGAAACGTTCGTAGTGGTAAAAATGAGCGTATCTCTCGTATCATGAAAATGTTTGCAAACAAACAAAACCCAATCGACTTTATCGAAGCAGGTGATATTGCAGCAGCAGTTGGATTTAAAGAAATTAAAACAGGTGATACTTTATGTGATGAGAATCACTTAATTGTATTGGAAAATATGTTTATTCCAGAACCAGTAATCTCGGTAGCGGTTGAGCCTAAGACGCAAGCTGACGTAGATAAAATGGGTATGGCAATTGCTAAATTAGTTGAGGAAGATCCTACTTTAAGAGTAAGAACGGACGAGGACACTGGTCAAACTATTTTATCAGGAATGGGTGAATTGCACTTGGAAATTATCGTTGACCGTATGCGTCGTGAATTCAAAGTGGAAATTAACCAAGGTAATCCACAGGTGGCTTACAAAGAGTCATTTGGAATTACTATTGAACACCGTGAAGTGTTAAAGAAACAATCGGGTGGTCGTGGTAAATTTGCCGATATCCAATTTTCAATTGGCCCTGCCGATGAAGAATGGATGACTGCAAACCCAGATAAAAAAGCTTTCCAATTTGTAAACGATTTATTTGGTGGATCTATCCCTAAAGAATTTGTTCCTGCAATTACAAAAGGTTTTGAATC
>CANETM010000013.1 GCA_947441205.1 Bacteroidota bacterium
AATGTTTTTTCGTCTTTCTTTATTTGTACCCCTTCTAAATTTACTCCTCTGTTTGTAAATGCATCCAATTCCGATTGAGGAAAGTCTCCGCCCACAACTGAAATTTGTTTAACCGGTGTAAAATTGGAAGCACACCATGCAATATAAGTGGCAGCTCCGCCAATAATTTTATCACTTTTCCCAAAGGGAGTTTCTATGGCATCAAAAGCCATTGATCCTACAACTACTAAAGACATTTGTTATTGTTTTTTTGTAGGCGCGAAACTACGATTTTTTACGGTGAACTCCCTAGTCAGCATTCGACAATATAGATTAGTCCTGTAAGTGCCTGATAATCATAAAACTAACGAAATTGCTATTTTTTTGAAAAAAATTAACCATTTTAAGGGTGCAAATGATTAATTTTGTACTAACAAGCATAAATATACTGTAATGGCAAGAATCAAAATCGAAAAAAATCTATCCCGCAAAGATGTAATTGTAAGCAAAGCGGCTACCCTGTTTAGAGAAAAAGGATATAAGGCTGCAAGTATGCGCGATTTGGCGGAAGCCGTTGGTGTGGAAGCAGCAAGCTTATATAACCATATAAAATCAAAAAGTGAACTATTGCATGAATTGGTATTTAGTGTAGCTAATAAATTTGTGTTGAAGCTTGATGAAATTGAATCAGAATCCATTTCGTCATTACAAAAAATGGAAAAAATTCTGCGTTTTCATATAACGGAAATGATTCATCATTATGAGGAGGTTTATGTTAGCGATAGAGAATGGAAGCATTTATCAGACCCTTACTTATCCAATTATCAAAACCAACGTAGAGTATATCGTAAAAGA
Source organism: Bacteroidota bacterium (assembly GCA_947441205.1). Classification (GTDB taxonomy): domain Bacteria; phylum Bacteroidota; class Bacteroidia; order Chitinophagales; family Chitinophagaceae; genus Sediminibacterium. The sequence continues at coordinate 835 of CANETM010000013.1, forward strand.
TTAGCTGCAATCATTGAAGAAGGCATAAGAAATAATGAAATAAAAGCAATTGATGCACCAACCGTAGTGCTAATTTTTTTACACGCAGTAAGTGGTATTGAAAGCTGGCACCGATCAACCAAAAAAATATCAGCCGAGGAATTAGAACAAAACATGGTGGCCATATTAATTGATGGCTTGAAAGCAAATAAGTAATTATAAAATTTAAAAGCGTTTAAAAGGCCTCCCTACAGAGGCCTTTTTTATTGAGCTACTCTGTATTGTTTACATTAACTTTGCAGCTAATATTATATCGTGTCAGAAAGAAACAATTTTATTGATTACATCCGAATTTTCGCACATAGTGGTCATGGCGGAGCAGGTTGTAGACATTTTTTAAGAAACAAATTAACTGCGAAAGGTGGGCCCGATGGTGGGGATGGCGGTCGTGGGGGTCATGTGATATTAAGAGGAAATTCCCAACTTTGGACCTTACTGCATTTGCGTTATCATAAAAACGTAATTGCTGAAGATGGTGAAAACGGCAGTAAAAATAATTGTACTGGAAAAGACGGTAAAGACATTATCATTGAAGTGCCATTAGGTACCATTGCAAGAGATGAAGAAACTGGAAAAATAGAAGCAGAAATTTTAAAAGACGGACAGGAGTTTATTTTTCTAAAAGGAGGACGTGGAGGTCTAGGCAATAGTAATTTTGCAACCGCAACGCAACAAGTTCCTGAATATGCACAGCCCGGCGAGGATGGTGTTGAAGGATGGAAACAAATTGAATTAAAAGTATTAGCCGATGTTGGATTAGTGGGATTTCCCAATGCAGGAAAATCAACACTACTTTCATCCATCACTGCAGCAAAACCAAAAATTGCTAATTACGCTTTTACTACATTAACGCCACAGTTGGGTATGGTCGCTTATCGTGATAATCGTTCATTTTGTATTGCAGATTTGCCAGGTATTATTGAAGGTGCAGCAGAAGGAAAAGGTTTAGGTCACCGCTTTTTAAGACATATTGAGAGAAACGCAGTTTTATTATTTTTAATTCCGGCTGACTCAAATGATCATAAAAAAGAATTTGAAATTTTAAAGAATGAACTCAATGAATTCAATCCTGAACTACTTCAAAAAGAATTTATTATCGCCATTAGCAAGTCGGATTTATTAGATCAAGAATTACAAGATGCCATTGAAAAAGAATTACCTGAAAATATTCCACACATTTTCATATCCTCTGCTATTAACAAAAATTTATTGGAGTTAAAGGACATGCTTTGGAATGCATTAAATAAACCTATTTAAAAAAACATATTTTTTAAAAGAGCTCCTATTTTAGGGGCTCTTTTTTTATTCATTAATGTTTGAGAAATTACAACAAAAAAGGCCTGCGAAATTCGCAGGCCTTTTTAATATTTCAAACTAGATGAATACTAGTTGTTGTTTGTCTTCGCTGCTTTACTACGCTCATTTTCATCAAGCATTGACTTACGCATACGCACCGACTTTGGTGTTACTTCAATACACTCATCAAACTGTATGTACTCCATACACTCTTCTAATGTATATTGAACTTTTGGTGTGATACGAACACTATCGTCACTTCCACTTGCACGGTGATTGGTTAATTTCTTCATCTCCACCGCATTGATATTTAAATCACCTGGCTTGATATGCTCTGCCAAAATTTGACCTGCATAAACTTCCTCACCTGGTTCAATAAAGAAACGACCTCTATCTTGTAATTTATCAATTGAGTAAGCAGTTGTAGTACCACCACCTTTAGCAACTAATACACCATTGCTTCTTCCAGGAATTTGTCCTTTCCAAGGCTTGTATTCATTAAAACGGTGCGCCATTACAGCTTCACCAGCAGTTTGTGTTAACATTTGAGAACGTAAGCCAATTAATCCTCTTGAAGGAATATCAAATTCCAAATGTTGCATGGTACCCTTAGATTCCATAATTAACATTTCACCTTTCTTTTGAGTTACTAAGTCAATTACTTTACCGCTAAAATCAGCTGGAACATCCACTACTAATATTTCAAATGGTTCATGTTTTTTGCCATCAATTTCTTTAACCAATACTTGCGGATTACCTACTGTTAATTCATAACCTTCACGACGCATTGTTTCAACTAATACACCCAAGTGCAAAATACCACGACCATAAACCAAGAAACTATCAGCACTATCCGTTTCTTCAACACGTAATGCTAAGTTCTTTTCAGTTTCTTTAATTAAACGATCACGAATGTGACGAGAAGTTACAAACTTACCTTCCTTACCAAAGAAAGGTGAGTTATTGATACTAAAAGTCATACTCATAGTTGGTTCATCCACACTGATAATTGGTAATGCTTCTGGATTTTCAGGATCAGCGATAGTATCACCAATATTGAATTCTTCCAAACCAACCACAGCACATAAGTCACCTGAAATAACTTCAGTTACTTTACGCTTTCCCATTCCTTCAAATACGTATAATTCTTTTACTTTATTCTTTTTAATGCTACCATCAGCTTGCACCAAAACAATGTTTTGACCTTCTTTTATAGTACCTCTTTCAACTTTACCAATGGCGATACGACCTAAGAATGTAGAATAGTCTAATGAAGTAATTTGCATTTGAGTATGACCTTCCTTAACATCAGGACCTGGAACATATTTTAAGATACCATCCATCAAAGGAGTGATGTCTTCACACTGTGTTAAGCTTTCATTAAACCAACCATTTTTACCACTACCATAAAAAGTAGGGAAGTTTAATTGTTCTTCGGTTGCATCTAAGTTGAAAAATAATTCAAAAACAGCATCGTGTACTTCGTCTGGACGACAGTTTTCTTTATCTACTTTATTAATAATTACAATTGGTTTTAAATTCAATTGCAATGCTTTTTGTAATACGAATCTTGTTTGAGGCATTGGTCCTTCGAAGGCATCCACTAATAAACAAACACCGTCTGCCATTTTTAATACACGCTCAACTTCACCACCAAAGTCAGAGTGACCTGGGGTATCAATCACGTTGATTTTAACGCCTTTGTATGTTACTGAAGCGTTCTTACTTAAAATGGTAATACCTCTTTCACGCTCTAATTCATTGCTATCCATGATAAGATCACCAGTCTCTTGGTTATCTCTGAATACCTTTGTTGCGTGCAAAATTTTGTCAACCAATGTAGTTTTACCGTGGTCAACGTGGGCGATAATAGCGATGTTTCTTATTTCCATGTACTGTTTTGAGGCTGCGAAGGTACGCCGTTTACAGTCCTAAAAAAAACAAAACAGATAAAAGGATTATTAAGTATTAGACCCTAATATATATTTTGTATTTATTTAATATATAACCCAATAACCAGCAAACCAACATAAAGGTTAAAGCAAAGGCTAAAGAGGCCCAATAAGGGGCAAAAAAGAAGAAACCGTGTTGGAAAATCCAGCTAAATAAGGAAATATCTCCCACTTTCAATGTATATAGGGTAATAGCCAAGATTTCGGAAAATAAATAGATGACCAATGGATTTTTACCGAAAATTTCAAAAAAGTTTGAAAACTGTAATTGACGTTGTAACTCAATTCGATAAATTATGGTTCCAATAATAACCATGTCTAAACCAACCGTTAGCATTACAAAACTACTTGACCATAATTTTTTATTGATAGGGAATTGGTAATTCCACATAAAACCAAGAAATATAAAACCTGCACCCCACATTAATAAATGAGTAAGCCCTTCATAAGTTTTTCCTTTTTCTTGAATAAACTTACCCACCCTAAATCCTATTAATACATTCACGATAGCGGGTAGGGTACTCAACCACCCTTCAGGATCAAATGCAATACCTTCTCCATGATACATATGCGATTCACCCATCAACCATTTATCAAATAAAATACCAGCATTACCAGTCATTGTTAATTCCTGTCCTGTAACCCCAAAGTGAATACTAATGTACCAATATACTAATAGCAATACACCTGATAATACCATTACTACTCGTTCATGCATATAGTGAGCAATTATAGATCCTAAACCATAACATAAAGCAATACGTTGTAATACGCCTAGTATTCTTGTATTTTCAATGGGACCTGTAAATGGAAACCAATACATTAGATAACCTAATAAAAAAATAAGTAGTGTCCTTTTTGTAATTCTATATAGTACTGTTGTATTTGAAAGCTTTTCCCATTTTGGCAAAACAAAACTCATTGCGTTACCTACTGCAAATAAAAAGGAAGGAAACACTAAATCGGTGGGTGTAAAGCCATCCCAGTTAGCATGTAAAAATGGAGCAAAAGTTGCAGCTCCATCACCTGGAGTATTCACAATAATCATCAAACAAATGGTCATACCCCTAAATACATCCAGGGATAAAAATCTTTGATTGTTCATGGCAACGTTTTTAGTATATCAAGATACGCAAAATATTTTTTAATAAACTTCGAATTAATTAGCTTTAACAAAATTAATTAATATGCGATTCCTTAAAATTTCGGGTATCATCTTACTCATACTTACTGCCCTATATTTTTTAGGACCACATCCTAGTCCTGCCATTATTGAAAATACATTACCCAATATTCCTGAACAAGTAAATTTAGATAGCCTCATACAAGCTGGCGAAAATCAACATAAACTTAAAGCCAATAATGAAGCTAAAATTATTTGGGCAGATAGCTCGCATCAGCCAACTGAATATGCAATAGTATACTTGCATGGATTCAGTGCAACCCAAATGGAAGGAGCACCTGTACATGAAAATATTGCAAAAGCATTTCATTGTAATTTATTTTTAGCAAGACAAGCTGAACATGGCATTGATACAACCGAAGACCTTTTAAATTTAACAGCTGAAAAATATTGGGAGTCTGCAAAATTTGCATACGCCATTGGAAAAAAATTGGGGAAAAAAGTAATTATCATGAGTACCTCAACAGGAGGTACCTTGTCATTACAACTAGCTGCAACCTATCCTGAAATTGCTGGACTAGTTATGTATTCACCAAATATAGAAATTAATAATCCTGCTGCTCCATTATTAAATAATCCTTGGGGTTTGCAAATCGCGCGTTTCGTTAAAAGTGGAAACTATGCTGACATTCCTTTTAAAAATAATGAATATCCAAAATATTGGAATACACATTACCGTTTAGAGTCAACGGTTGAATTGCAAAACTTAATAGAAGCCACTATGAATTCGGAAACATTTAGTAAAGTAAAACAACCAACACTTGTTTTATACTATTATAAGGATGAACAAAACCAAGACAATGTGGTAAAAGTAAGTGGTATCAAAAAAATGTTTGCTGCAATTAGTACGCCCGATAGCCTGAAAAAAATGGTGGCTATTCCTAACGCAGGAAGCCATGTACTTGCCTCTCCAATTGTCTCTATGGATATTGTTAGTGTTGAAAAGGAAACTGCTGCATTTATAAAGTCAATATTTTTTAAACCATAATTATGGTTTTGCAACAGCTACTGCAATTTTAGAATCGGCAGTTCCATAGTATAACAACCATTGATTTTTAAAAAATACAAGACCTTCTACAAAGCAAACATTGTTAACTTCTCCTTTTAATTCATAGGGTTTATCGGGATGTATAAAATAATTTGTCGAACGATCCATTAATCTATAGGGTGCGTTTACATCAAACAACGCTTGACCAGCTGCATAAGTAAATTTAGGTTGTGTCGTATCATTATTATTGGCGGCATTGCTACTATTATAAATTAATAGTATTCCCTTTGTAGTGTATAATGCATAAGGCCCTGGCTCCACTAAGCGACTATCAAAATAACCAGCTCTTGGTTGTAAAACACTTACTAATTTTTGACTTTCGTTATTTTCTAATGCTTCCCAATGCAGTAAGTCATTTGAATACGCCATAAATAAATCAGTATCGCCAAAATACATCCAATATTTTCCATTCAATTTTTTAGCAATCATTTTTTCGCCAACTCTTTCAACCACAATGGCACCTGATTTAGACCAGCTATTAATGTATTTTGATGACTTCAAAACAGGGCCGTGTTTTTCCCAATGAATAAAATCATAGGTGGTTGCAAAACATAGTCTTGCTGTTTTACCATCATAGGAAGTATAAGTAAGTAAATACCCGCTATCAGGCATGGCTACTATTCGAGGATCTTCAACACCACCCTTCCATTCATATTTTAAAAGGGTATCAATAGTAGGAAAAAAAATTGGCGAAGGTTGTTTTTTAAAATGAATACCATCCTCGCTAATCGCTAACCCAAGTCTTGAAGTCATTGCACTATCCTGTGCACGATAAAGCAAGTATACTTTGCCGTCTTTTACAAATGCAGTTGGATTTAATACATTTTTAGATTGCCATCGAACATTAGTCTGTTGCACTGGACAGTTAAATGTAAAGGATGTATCAGGAAGTAAAATTGGATTGACCGTATCTAGTTTTACAAACTCATTAAATGACCAAGCGGCCTGTGATTTATCCTTGTTATTGGAAAAATTACAGGCCGCTAGTATAAATAAAGTTGAAAGCAATAAAATGTTTTTCATGCTAACAAGTTACAAAATTTGTAACTAATCAACCTGTCTTCTATTTTTTCTAGACATATAGGTGTAAACCGATGGTATCACAAATAAAGTAAGTACTAATGAAAATAATAAGCCTCCTACAATTACCGTTCCTAATGGTTTTCGACTTGTTGCTGCTGCACCCAAACTAATGGCAATGGGCAATGCGCCTAATGCAGTCGCTAAACTTGTCATTAAAATAGGGCGGAAACGTTGTGCTGCTGCTTCTAAAACTGCTTCTTTAATATTAAGTCCCGCTTCACGCTTTTTATTTGCAAACTCGACAATTAAAATTCCATTTTTGGTTACCAATCCAATCAACATGATAATTCCAATTTGAGAAAATATATTTAATGTTTGACCAAATAACCACAAACATAATAAGGCACCCGCTAATGCCAATGGAACGGTAATCATAATAATAAATGGATCTGTGAAACTTTCAAATTGTGCAGCTAAAACCAAGTAAATTAATATCAAGGCTAATACCAAAGCTTGTGAAGTATTGGAGGAACTTTCTTTAAAGTCTCTACTTGGACCACTTAATGCAGTTTGAAAACTTTCATCCAATTGATCTTTCGCAATACGCTCCATGGCAGCTACACCATCACCAATTGTTTTTCCTTCCGCTAAGGAAGCTGATACAGTTGCAGCATTAAAGCGGTTATAGTGATATAAGTTTGGTGGATTACTATTTTCTTCGGTTACTAAAACACTGGAAATAGGAATATTTTCACCTTTATTATTTCTAACATAAATTTTATTAATGTCAGTAGGTTCATTTCTTTCTGATCTAGGCACTTGTGTGATAACTTGGTATTGACGATCGTTCATGATAAAATAAGCTGATCTTGCACCGCTAAATGCAGCTTGCAATGCTTGTGCAACATCGGCAGTTGTCAACCCTAAATCCCTTACCCTCATTCTATCAATTGATAAATCTAATTCAGGTTTATTAAACTTCAAGTTCACGTCCACATTTTGGAAAGTTTTATCCTTTCTTGCTGCTTCTAAAAATTTAGGTATCTGTGTTTTAATTTTTTGAAAGTCTAAATTTTGAATGATAAACTGAACTGGCAAGGAACCTCTTGACATCATACCTACTGAAATAGTTTGTTCTTCAATTGCAAATACACGAACGTTTTTAAAACGTTTCATTTTTTTATTTAAATCAACCGCTATTTCTGATTGGGTTCTTTCTCGTTCTGTTTTATCTACTAATCCTAAACGACCTGATGCTGAGCTATTACCACTATTACCGCCGTATCCAGGAACACTACCCCAAGTAAATGCTTGTTCAGGAAAAGAATCTTGCATGATTCTTACCGCTTTTAATAAATCCCCTTTCATGTCCTCGTAACTAGTTCCTTCAGCACCTGACAATGTAATCCTGATAGAGCCCTTGTCTTCTAATGGAGCTAGTTCACTTTGAATAGTTTTTCCTAAAATAAAAATTAATCCTACACAAGCAATAACGATCACCCAAGCAAACCAACGTATTTTTAAAAATCCATTCAATAAATTTTTATAGCCCAACTCCATTCCTTTAAAAAATGGTTCAGTGCGTTCATAAAACTTGCGATGTGCTCCGTCCTTTCTATTTAAATAAACATTTAATACGGGCGTAATGGTTAAGGAAACAAATGCCGAGACCAATACCGCGCCTGCTACCACTACACCAAACTCTTTAAATAAGGATCCCACAAAACCTTGCAAGAAAATTACCGGCATAAATACAACGGCTAAGGTAATAGAGGTTGAAATAACGGCGAAGAAAATTTCCTTACTTCCTTCCCTAGCAGCGTCTCTTAAGGATAAACCTTCTTCCAATTTTCGGAAAATATTTTCTGTAACCACAATACCATCATCTACCACTAAACCTGTGGCTAATACAATAGCTAATAAGGTTAATACATTGATAGAGAAGCCAGCCAAATACATGATAAAGAAAGTGGCAATTAAGGAAATAGGAATATCAATTAATGGACGAATGGCAATTAACCAATTTCTGAAAAAGAAGAAAATTACAAATACAACCAACACAAATGAAATAACAATTGTTTCTTTTACTTCCGATAATGCACGTCTAATATTTAATGTATTGTCAATAGGTATAGCAAATTCAATGTCTGATTTATTTTGCTTTTTTACCTCTTCTAATCTTTTATAAAATTCGTCTGCAATTTTTATTTGATTGGCTCCAGGTTGAGGTGAAATAGTTAACATCACCACAGGAACCCCATTAAAATAGGTGCCTTGGTCCTCTTGTTCAGGCCCCAATTCTACTTTAGCAATGTCCCCTATTCTTACAATACCCGTTGCATCTTCTTTTAAAATAATATTTCTAAAATCAGATTCCTTACTTAATCTACCCAATGTACGAATAACAAATTCAGATTTATTTCCATAAATACCTCCTGCAGGTAATTCAATATTTTCTTTATTCAATGCTGTTTGAATATCATTAAAAGCTATACCATGCGCATTTAATAAGTCGGCATTTGGATAAATACGCATTGACTGACGCTTACCTCTAACACCCACATTACTTACTTCGTCAATGGTTTGAAATCTTTGTTGCAAAACATTTTCTGTATATTCTGTTAATTCTAATAAACCTTTTGTTTTACTTCTAACAGTCAACATTACAATGAAATCACTTGCATCCGCTTTTGAAACCACAGGAGGACTTGTAAGGTCCTGAGGTAAAGAACGTGTCGCTTGTGATACTTTATCACGAACATCATTTGCAGCAGTTTCTAAGTTTACCCCTAAATTAAATTCAACGGTAATATTTGAATTGCCAACTGAGCTTGATGAATTAATTGTTCTAATGCCCGGAATACCGTTAATGCTTTTTTCTAAAGGCTCTGTGATTTGACTTTGTATCACCTCGGCGTTGGCACCCGTATAAGAAGTTTGAACATTTATAATGGGAGGGTCAATTGCGGGGTATTCCCTTAAGGCTAAAAAAGAAAAGCCAACCAAGCCAAAAATAATTAAGGCTATATTCATAACGGTAGCAAGTACCGGACGTTTTAAGGAAAGTTCAGATATATTCATCTAGATAACTTGAATTGTTAAAGTCTATTTTGTGATATCAATATTTGATAAAGACTTACCGATTTTTAATTTAGAGCCATCCTTCACAAATAACATTCCTGCTACAATTACACTATCACCAACTTGTAACCCTTTTGTAATTTCAACAGCTGTTTGTGTACGATATCCTGTTTCAACACTCACAAATTTTGCTTGACCATTTTTTACAATCACAATTTGTTTTGACTTTGAATCAGGGATAATCACGTTTGATGGCACCATAATACTTGGAGCCGCATTCATTTGTTCTAAATACACTTTTGTATAAGCGCCAGGTAAAATATTGCCTTTAAAACTAGTACGCACTTTTAAATTTCTAGACGCTGCAATAATTTGTGGTTCGATAGCGGTAATAGTAGCCTCCAATTTTTTATCACCTGTATTCACTGAACTAATGGTAATTTTTTTTCCAACTTTAACATAGGATCCATAGAATTCAGGAATGGTGAAATCCATTTTTAATTCATCCAAACTTTGCAATGTAGCAATCGTTGTAGCAGTATTAATATAAGCCCCAACACTAACTTGTCTTAATCCAATTTGACCAGTAAATGGCGCTTTAATAACAGTTTTATCAATTAATGATTGAGTGAACGCTATATCGGCTTGAATACTTTTAACTTGTTGTAAGGCAACATCGTAATCGCTTTGATTAATAGCTTTTACAGCTAGTAATTGTTTATTTCTTTGTTCGTTGATGATGGCTAAGTCTAATTGAACTTTTGCTTTTAAAAGCTGAGCTTGTAAATCAGCATCATTTAAACGAGCAATAATGGTACCTGCTTTAATGAGTTTACCCTCTGGCACTTGTAAAAAAGTAAGTCGTCCGTTCACTTCTGGATGCAATTCAACGTATTCGCTTGCAAGCACGGTGCCGTTCACTTCAATTTGCTTTTCAACCTTTTGGGTTTCTAAAATGGTAACATCAACGGAAACGGGTGCATTAGGATTAAACTTATCCATAGACTTAGGTTTCTCATTACAAGCTACTGCCCCTAAAATAAGTGAAAGGGTGATTAAATGAATCTTTCTCAAGTGACTGAATTTTAGTCTTTAAAGATAGCTAAACCTAAGGTTTTTGGGAAATAAAATAGATGAGTGGTTATGAGTTTTAACCTATATTAATGCCCTTTTTTATATTCTACATACTTCTTTTGAATATAAAGGCCTAATTCCAGCTCATTTAGTACCCCCAATAATTCATAGGAAGGCCTAGAAAAGGCCATGAAATTTGTAAGGGCATCCCCCTGTAAACGAGTTAATTTTTGTACAAAACGCTTGGTAAATCTATAGTCAACATACTTGTCACGCTCCTGAGAAACAAGCCTATTTTGCAAAAATTGCAAATTTCTATTTCTATGAAAACGAAACATATTTATAATTTCATTCAAATCTAAACCCACTGTCAATCCACCAGACCCAAATAATTGTTGATTATTGCTAAGTCTCAAACCTGGAGGTTGGTAATTAAAGTACTTGGCGTAATCATTTCTATTTTGAATGGAGTCTAACCTATAATAACTGTTTCTAACACGAACTTCAGGTAGGTCATAACCTGGAACGTGTATCATAATATTAAAATTATGAGGGTCTGAAACGGTATCCACTGGAAACTTTTGAGTGCTTTTACCAAAAAGTGAAAACGATAAGGAATCTTTTGATTTCACGGTGATTATATACCTGCCCAGGGAATCGGTTTTAGTTTGATTGCGTCCACTATTTACCATTACAGACTCAATGGGTCGTCGACCAGAAATATCAAATACATACCCGCTAACTGTAATAGTTTGTGCATTTGATTTAATAATAAAACACAAAAAAAATATGACTAATTTATAATTCCCAATCTTCATTATTGCAATATTAGCGTAGGAAAATTTAATAAAATAATTATAGGAATTAAATTAACAGGTTTTTACCTTATTTATTTTTATAATCATCTGATAAATCAATAATTATTGAAACAATAGGCTTATTACACCTACGCCAATAACACAAAGTACTAGCCAGTGGGTGGCCATTTTTTTAGTGTATAATAAAAATGTACTTATCAAGAGTATCCCCAAATTAATGGAAATCGACGGCAAATTATGAACTTGCATAGATTGAATTAAATCCTTTAAAAAGTAAACACTCGCACCTAACATAATACCAACAACTGTTGCATTGATTCCCTCTAAAGAGCGATATACCACTGCATATTTTTTTATATTTTCCCAAATAGGAAAAGCAAAAAGTACAATAAAAAAGCCTGGCAAAAAAGCGCCTAGGGTAGCTATAATGGCACCTGCTATTTGCCAAGCAACACCACTATTTTTAACCGCCATAGCACCCGTATAGCTTGTTATGGACCAAACTGGACCAGGTAATACTCTTCCCACACCTACGCCTGTTAAAAATTCGTCACTAGAAACTTTAATGACATCTCTTTTGCTTTGAATTACTTTATCGGATAATGGGCGTGATACATATTGTTCATACATCAAGGGTACTAATACATCACCGCCACCAAATACAAAAGTTCCAAATCGATAATTAGTTTCAAAAAGATTAAATATTTTTTGATGCGGCCAATTTTGCTTTGTGGCTCTTTCAGATAAAAAACCTGCAGTTAAAAATAACAGGAGAAAAATAATAATAGGCCTAGTATTTATTTTTATTTTTTCAACCTGCATAGTTGGAATTCTTTTTTTACTAAAATTCGTAGCTATGCCTCCAAAAATAATTAACAGCGGAATAGTCCAAGGCGACTTGAAACCAAGTAGTACAATTATAAATGTTGCTAATAAAATAAATTTAGTAATCGTATTATAAATCGCTTTTGAATATAAAGAAAAGCTTGCACTTATTATAAAAGCAATAGACATTGTTTTTAAATAAATTAAAATATTAAAACTATTTTTTAGTAAAGGGTTTGAATATAAAATTGCGATTAAAGTCATCATTGAACATGCTGGCAATAACCATACTAACAAAGTAAAAAAAGCAAGTACATATCCTCCTTTTTTATAGCCAATTAATATTAATGTTTGTGTAGAAGTCGCTCCTGGAAGCATTTGACATAAAGCATTATACTCCATGAGTGTTTCTGAACTAAGCTCTTTTCTTTTTTCAACAAACTTTGAATGCAATAAACTTAAATGAGCTTGTGGACCTCCAAAAGAACTTAGACTATGGTATAAAACCTCTTTTAAAAATGATATATGTTGGCTTAAATTCATTTTTCTTTATTACCCTAAAATTAAAATAATTTAATCACTTAGTTGCCTACTATCCAAATTAATCATAAATAGAATTTTTATTTTAACTTTGCATTTCAAAATATCATTACTATGCGTAATTTCCTTGTCCTTGTTGCTGGTTTATTCCTAATTAGCTGTTCTCAAAGCAACTATTCTAAATATGCCCCAATTTATGAAAGTGAAGGACTGGGTGAAGTGCCTGATTATAGCGATTTAAAATATTGGGCTGCGCATCCAAATAAAAATGATCCATCGGATAGTGTGCCAAAAAGTATTGTTAGCAAACAAATTTTATCCAAAGAAGTAGATGTATTTTTTGTATACCCAACAAGTTATTTAGATAGAACATTACCTTATGGTTTGAATGCTCCATTAAAGGAATCAAAAATTAATATCTATACAGATTATTCTGCCATATTATACCAAGCAAGTGTATTTAACGAAGTAGGTAAAATATATTCGCCAAGATACCGTCAAGTAAATATATTAGCCTATTACCCTGTTACTGCTGCCGATACAGTTAAGGCGATTGCTGCTTTTAATTTAGCTTATAATGATGTTAAGTTAGCGTTTGAATATTATTTAGCCAATAACAATAATGGTCGTCCAATTATACTAGCATCACATAGTCAAGGCTCAACGCATACCATTAGATTATTAAAAGAATTTTTTGACAATAAACCATTACAAAAACAATTGGTTGCAGCTTACGTTGTTGGAATGGCTTTAGATCCGTCCATTTATACGAATTTAAAAGCATGTACAATTCCTGATCAAACAGGATGCATTTGTGCATGGAGAACCTTTATGGAAGGTCACATAGAACCTTTTGTTGAAAAAGAAAAATTTAAATCCATTGTTACCAACCCGCTTTCATGGAATAATACGGATACCGTTATGGATAGAAAATTAAATGACGGAAGTCTTTTATATAAATTCAATAAAGTTATTCCCAGTGTAGCTGGTGCTATTAATCACGAAGGCGTGCTTTGGACACCCAAGCCTAAATTTTTTGGCAACTTTGCGATTAAAACAAAAAACTATCATATCGCAGATTATAATCTTTATTACCTAAGTATTAGAAAAAATGCAGCTTTACGCGTAAATAATTTTATACAAAATCAAAAGACAAATTCAACGCATAATTAATTACCAACGACGCTTAAAAATTTAATACGCATAATTTTTAATTGCTCTAAGCTATAATCATTTTCGCTTAACTCCTGTTGTGCTATTTGTAAGGATGAGGTTTCGCAATTTTTAAAATATTCCAATATTTCTTCCTGATCATATTTGTCAAGCCATTCATCAATGGCATAATCTAAATTTAATTTAGTGCCGCTAGCAGCAATGGTTTCCATTTCCTCCAACAGTTGGTCAAGACGTAAGTCTTTATTTTTAGCAATGGTCTCAATGGGGATTTTCTTATCTACGTTTTGTATGATGTAAATTTTATTACTGGACTTATTGGCAACTGATTTCATTACAAAATCATCCGGTTTTTCAATATTATTTTCAGTCACATACTTTTCAATCAAATCAACAAAAGGTTTACCATATTTAATGGACTTGCCCTTGCTTACCCCTTGACATCTTTCCAATTCTTCCAAAGTAGTAGGATATAAGGTGGCCATATCCTGTAATGAGTTTTCTAAGAAAATAACAAAAGGAGGTAGCTTTCTTTTCTTGGCCTCTACTTGTCGAACTTCTTTTAACATCTCGA
>CANETM010000014.1 GCA_947441205.1 Bacteroidota bacterium
CTAGACCTCCAAGACCACCAATGGATCATGGGCCAAGAGCTGAAAACAAAGAAAAAATTGAAATGTTTAAAATTCAGTTTATTACAGAAAAACTAGCACTAACAAAAGCTGAAGCTGAACAGTTTTGGCCAGTCTATGAAGCGCATAAAAATGCGATGAAGCAAATCATGGAAAATCGTTCCAACGACGAAATCCAAGTTCAAGAAGATATTTTATCGGCTCGAAAAAAATATAAGAATGAATTAAAGCCAGTGCTTAAATCAGATGAAAGAGTAAATGAGGCTTTAAAAATTGATCGTGAATTTTTACAAAAAATAAGAGGCGAAATGATGCGCCGAAAAGGTTTCCAATCATAATTATAGGTTTTTAAGTTTTGAACGCCTCCATCATCATGGGGGCGTTTTTATTTATGGAAAGCGAGTTGTATATTACAGTACAATAAATACTATGAAAAAAATTGTCAGCATCTTAGGTATAATACTTTTAGCAACATTTATTTTTGTTACCATTACAACTATTACGAATAAACCATCGTTTAATAAGCAAGATGTAAGCTTATTGCCTTTACCAGAAAAGGCAATTGACCATATGAGTGCTGCCATTCAATTAAAAACAGAAACGCCTAATGATGATTATCAATTTGATACGGCAACATTTATGCGTTATCGTAGTTTTTTAGAAACTACTTACCCACTTATTCATAAAAATTTACCAAGAACTACTATTGATAGCTTTAATTACATATATGAATGGAAGGGTTCCGATACTAGTATTTTACCAATGGTATTGATGGCACATTATGATGTTGTACCAGTTGAAGAGTCGGCCATTAAATTATGGCATGCAAAACCATACGGTGGTGAAATAAAAGAAAATTACATTTGGGGAAGAGGCGTATTAGATGATAAATCAAGTATGATAAGTATTTTAGAAGCTGCTGAATCACAGCTTGCTAAAGGCTTTCAACCTAAACAAACCATTTTATTGTGTTTTGGGGCCGACGAAGAATCAAGTGGTAAAGGAGCAACTGCGGTAGTTAAATATTTTAAATCATTGAATAAAAAATTTGATTTAGTTGTTGATGAGGGTGGTGAAATTTCAACCGAAGACAATAAATCAATTAAAGCGCCTATTGCTTCGATTGGAGTGGGTGAAAAAGGTTATGTTACGCTTGTGCTAACAGCGCAAAAAGCAGGAGGTCACTCCTCCATACCTGCTTCACATACAGCCATTGATATGTTAAGTAATGCAATTAGCAAAGTGAGTAACAATCCAATGCCTGCTAAATTAACGCCTCCTATTGAGGCCTATTTAAAAAGCATTAGCGCTTACAACGATAACTTTTTTCAAAAAATGGGCTTATCAAATTTATGGTTATTTAAAAGTGTAGTCATGAATGCGATGGCAGAAAATCCTAATACCAATGCGCTTATTAGAACCACTTTAGTACCTACTGTTTTTAATAGTGGGGTTCGAGATAATGTGATTCCAACATTTGCCACTGCATATATTAATAGTAGAATTTTACCAGGTCAATCCAGTAAAGATGTATTTGATTATGTTCAACGTACCATAAATGATACGAACATAAAAATTACCTACTATAAAAATTACATGACAGAACCTTCTCCAACCACCGACGTTAATAGTAAATACTATAAGCGTGTTGAAAAAGTAATTAGAGCAGTCGTAAAGGATGTAGTTGTTGCTCCTATGTTAATGGTGGGTGCTACTGATTCTAGAAACTATAGAGAAATAAGTGACGGTGTAATTAATTTCACTCCAATTACAGATGCAAAAGGCTACCATGGTATTGATGAGAGAATGTTAATATCAGATTTTAAAAAGTGTTTTAATTTTTACACTTTATTAATCAAGGGGGAAGAAACAAGTGCTAATGCACTTGTTGATGTTAAAGAAAAGTGATTTACACTTGTTGATGTAAAAGAAAAGTAAAATAAATTAATTTAATTTTTTATTGCTGAGCCTCTCCAGCCAAAATAAGCAACAACCATAAAACATACAAGTGGTACTATATAACCCATTTGTATATTTCCTGTTGAATCGCTAATTAAGCCAAATATTCGAGGAAGTATTGCCCCTCCAACAATTGACATTACAATTAAGCTACTCGCCATTTCCGTATCTGGACCAAGGTCCTTAATACCCAATGAAAATATTGTTGGAAACATGATAGACATGAAAAAGCAAATACCAATTAATGCATAAATGGCAGTTATGTCTTTTGCATATATAGCAATCAAACAAAGTAAGGCACTTAAAATCGCGTAAGCAGTTAATAGTTTATTAGGGGCAATGAATTTCATAAGTGCTGTTCCTAAAAATCGACCAATTAAAAAAGCCAATCCACCTATACCCAAATAGTCCGCTGCTTGTACTTCAGTAATGTTTACCACCTGTGTTGCATAAAGAATAAATAAACTAAATACGCTTACTTGTGCCCCAACATAAAAAAACTGTGCAATAACTGCCCAGCTTAAATGTTTATGCCTAAACGTTTTAAGTAAAGATTGGTTTTCATTATTCACTTGTTTGTTTCTAATATCAGGCAATTGTATAAAATAAAATACAATGGCTATCACCAATAACACAATACCTAAAATAGTATAGGGTGTTTTTACACTATATGCTTCCGTCGCTAAGGCAACCTTTCGAATACTATCCGACATGCCCGCTAATTCCCGATCGGTATATCCCTTAGTTAATATCACCCTTGCACCAATGGCAGGAGCTAATGCAACAGCTAACCCATTAAAAGATTGAGCTAAATTAAGGCGTTGCGTAGCCGATGATGCATCTCCTAATGCAGTTGCAAAAGGATTTGCAGCCGTCTCTAAAATAGTTAAGCCACAAGCAATTACAAATAAAGCAATTAAAAAATAATTATAAGATTGATGATTAGCAGCTGGCACGAATAAAAATGCGCCTACAGAAAACAATAATAATCCTGAAATAATTCCCATTTTATATCCCCATGTTTTCATAATATATCCTGCAGGAATGGCCATAAAAAAATAAGCTATAAAAACAGCAGAATCAACCAAAGTAGCTTGAGTCGTGGTTAAAGTAAAGGAACGTTTTAAATGAGGAATTAAAATGGGGTCCAAGTTGTGCGCAAATCCCCATAAAAAAAACAAGCATGTTAATAATATAAAAGGTGTCCTGTAATTGTTTGCTTTTTCCATAACGTATTAATTATTACTAAATATAATAATATTTTTAGTTTAGAACACATAATCACTACTTTTGGTGCTTAAACAATTAGAGAATGAAAAAAGTAATTTTAGCTTTTACTACTATCTTACTATTTACAATTGGTTTATCAATTAAAGCCAATGCAAAAGAAACGCCTCGTGAATTTTATTTAATTCAAATTTATCATTGTAGTTCAAATCAACAAATAACAGGTATTGATACATACTTAAAAAATATATACTTGCCTTATTTACATAAAACTGGAATTGAAAAAATTGGTGTATTTGCTCCCATTGCAAATGACACAGCTATTGATAAAAAAATATATGTATGGATACCCATGCAAAGCTTAAATGTATTGGATAGATTAGATCAGGCTATAGAAAAATTAGACCCGATGGGAAAAAATGCAATTACCGATTTAGAAAATGCAGATAGTAGTTTACCTTATACAAGAGTGGAAAGAATTGTCAGCAAGTCATTTAAATTACATACTCAATTTGAAAAAAAATCAAGTTTAATAAAATCACCAAATCGTATTTATGAATATCGTAGTTACGAAAGCCCTACCGAAAATGCGCATTTAAGAAAAGTACATATGTTTAATGAAGGTGCCGAAATAGATTTATTTAAGCGACTAAATTTCAATGCTGTTTTTTATTCTAAAGCAATTGTTGGTAGCCGTATGCCTAACTTGATTTACATGACAAGTTTTAATGACATGGCTGACCGCGATGCTCATTGGAAAGCTTTTGGTGCCTCTCCAGAATGGAAAAATATTTCTACAATGCCTAGGTACCTTAAGTCAGTTAATCGAAATGAAACAGTTTTAATGACGGCAAGAGATTATGCTGATTTTTAATACTATTTTTTATTAATCCCTATAGATATGATACTCTTGAATCAAAGCTGGATTCTCAGGTGACAATGTAAATATTATTTCTATATTTCCTTTTTCACAATTAATGAAAAAATAACCTCTTAATTGATTCTCTGCAATCATCGTATTGATTTTTACAATTTTTCCAACTTTTGCAAAAATACTAGCCGATTGTTTTTTTAACATATCAACAGGATAATCATCAAAAAAGTTTTCTGCAAATATGGGCGGAATATTTTCCCAATTTTCAATTACTGAAACTAATTCTTGTTGACGTTTTGCCAGAATAGGGGAAACACTTATTTGTCTTGGTTTTAATGCTGCTAATTGAACTAGGGTATCAATCACAGCGTTATTTATAATTGTTGTTGGTGCATAAGTTACGTTTGCAAATAAAATCACACCAATACCATAGTCTGGTAAAAATTGCCAGTTACTTCCAAAACCAGGCAGACCTCCACTATGTCCAATACTTTTTTTACGTTCTGCATCCATATTCCATCTTAAGCCGTATGTATATGCACTGGTTGTTGCTAATTTTTTCCCGCTTGGAAAAGTATAACTTGGATTTAAGTTTATAAATCTAGCAGGCTGATGCATTTCTCTTATACTACTT
Organism: Bacteroidota bacterium; assembly: GCA_947441205.1. GTDB lineage: Bacteria > Bacteroidota > Bacteroidia > Chitinophagales > Chitinophagaceae > Sediminibacterium. The sequence goes on from CANETM010000014.1 coordinate 4,713, forward strand.
CTTTTTACAGGTAATGTTTCTGGATCATTTCTTTCTGGCCAAGCTGCTTCATGCATAGCAACATATTTTCCAAACATATCTATAGAGGTAATCATACCACCCATTGCACCATATATACCATCTTGTAACGGAGTTTCTTTTCTCCAATTATTATTTATATACCTATATCCAAATGCAAATTTATCCTTTGGAATAGTTTTGAATTCAAAAGTGGTTGTATTCATTCCTAAAGGATTCAAAATATGTTTTTTGATGTAGGCATCGTAAGTAATTCCTGATACCTTATGAATAATATAACCAAGCATCGCAAATCCTAAGTTGCTATATTCATATTCTATACCAGCAGCATTAGAAAATGATAATTGTTTTTTAATTAAATCATTTAAATCCTTTTCGGTATCCGCTAATTGTCTATCTCCCCAAGGATTATCCTCCGGAAAACCTGCACTATGACTCATTAGGTGGCGAATGGTAATGGGTGGAGCATCCTTTGTAAGGCCCTGTCCTTTTATAGCGGGCATATATAATTCAACAGGATCATCCAATCTTAATTTTCCTGCGTCTCTTAAATGTAATATCGCCAGTGAGGTAAAACTTTTTGACATGGATGCAATTCTAAACATGGAGCTAGTAGTTGCTGGAATTTTTTCTTCTAAATTCGCATATCCTCCTGCTCCTTTATATGCTAATTGTCCATCAATTACAATTCCATATGCATAACCAGGAACACGTTTTGCTTCAGCAAAGTCCTTATACATTTTATCAATAATAGGTATCGCATTTTTAATACGCTCCATACGTGCTAAATCATTAAACGCCGCAGGCGTAAAATTTTTCGGATTTTGAGCCAAAGAAACTAAAGGGAACGCTAATAAAGCAATTAATATTTTTTTCATTTTTTAAATTTTCTATTGATGAATTCAAAGGTTGCTTCGTCTACTTGTAACCAACTTTTATACAATAAAAACCCATGAATTTCGTCAGGTAATATTTTTTCTTCTACTTCTACACCTTGTCTTCTCAATTGATGTATCATATGAATTGTTTCCGTAAATGGAACATTCCTGTCATCATCTCCATGAATAAATAAGGTTGGATTTTTCCATGTCTTTGCATAATACACGGGCGATGACTTGTATGCTCTTTGTGCATAGCTAGGAACTAATAAGCTATCATACCATGGTGTAAAAGTAGGTTCTTCATCATTCCAATTATGAACTCCATGAATATCCACACCCGTGGCAAATAAATCGCCTCTTTGTGCTAAGCCGTGTGCTGTCAAATAACCGCCATAACTTCCTCCCCATAAACCAATGCGCTTTGCATCAACATCTTTTCTTGATTTTAAATACTCACCCGCTCCAATTAAATCTCTCACTTCCGACGCACCCGTCATTCCGTAATCTTTTGCTTCTCTAAAATCAAGACCATACCCAATTCCACTTCGATAATTAAGTGCCATTACTACATAGCCCTGACTTGCAAAATATTCATTTAAGGCATAGGCATTTGAATAATAGGAACTATAATTAAAGCCTTCCAACATTTGTCGACGACTACCTCCATGTAAAAATATGACTGCAGGATATTTTTTAGACGAATCATAGTTGTTGGGTAAAAATAATTGTGCAGGTGCAAATTTTCCATCAGTAGCTTTGATTGAAACAGTTGTTGGTGTCACCAAATTAGTTGGAAAATTTTTTGGAAATTCCTTTGAAGCAATCATTTTAGTGTCAGTAGCTTTTTTATAATAAGGCCAAGCTGGTTGTATTGCAGAAGCACTCAAATAAGCAATACCTCCATTATTTAATAGGACAGGATTATAGTCAATATTTTTCCCTGGTGTTATAAGTATTGGATTGCCACCGTTTGTATTAACAGACCATATATGGCGTCTATTAATATCAGAAATATTGGTAACATAGGAAATTGTTTCCCCGTCTTGTTCCAGTTGCATGGTTTCTACTTCACCATCACCCGGAGTAAGTTCTTTAATTTTTTTATTGTCAATACCTATACTATATAAGTGTAGCCACCCTGTTTTTTCCCAAGGAAATATTATGTTATTATTATTTGTCCATGCCATAGTATTGTCACCTGCTGGTAAATCGTTTACCCATACCGAACCTTTTCCTAAATCAGCCTTAAATAATAATACTGCTTTCCCAGTTAGCACATCAGCTATTTTTAATTCCCAAGGCTGATTACTTGTTGGCTTAGGATCAAACAATACTTCCTGTCTTATAAATGGTCGTCTAACGAAAGCAATTTGCGTCCCAGCTGGATTCCATATTGGATCTGAATCTACATAGGTTGAAGGATCTAAATATTTTATACTATTTGTTTGGAGTGTATAAACGCCAATAAATGTATGCTCATCTCTTGATGAGATAAAAGAAATATAATTACCATTCTTATTAAATTGTAATCCACTTACACCACCTCTGACATTAAATAATGGGGATACATCAAAAGTTGTTGCCGTTAAATTTACTTTGTATGCTTTCCCTCCTTGCGTATAAACTAATAATTCACCATTAGGACTAATCGTAAATCCACTACCCTTAGCAATTTTTTTAATTTCTTTATTAGCAATGTTAAGTGCATAAATATTTTGTTCGGTAGTGGTTTGTAATTGAGCTGGATTAGCAGGCTCACCCTTATTATTCACACCATTGCCTTTTACAAAATAAATTACATCATCATTTGGTGAAAATTGCAAACTATTTATTTCAACTCCGTCGTCCATTGTGAATTGAGTTAAAATTTCATATTTATCATTTTGCGGTTGTCCCCAATAAATATTTCTTACTCCTTTATTATTAAATACCCAGGCTACTGAATTACCAGCATGATTAACAACAAGGTTTGTTGGGAAAGATGGAGATAAATAGTCTTCGATTTTTTGAGCACTTACTTGAAATGCATAAAATACGCAAATGTAAATGGTAAATATTTTTTTCATACTTATAATTATAAAGTGTAATTAGAAATGTACTTAAATTTAATTAAATTTTACGCAAGTTTCAATTAAATTACTCGTATAGGTATATCCGTCAAAAAATAGAAGTCAAAATATGTGTTTGCAATTAATGTTGTTTACTTTTTAGGAACTAACATTGTTTCATTTTCTTTATTTTTTTCTATTAAAGATTTTGAAAAATAGGCAGGAAAGTAGTCATCATTTGCCCAAAGTGAAAATAAGTTGCTATAAAATGGGCTTTTATAATCGCCTGACTGTCCAGGCGTATTTATCATTAAAGTATTGTCCCAGTTTTTAGTATCCATTAAAACCCTAAAACTTGCTCCGCTTGACTGATTTTCGGCACTTCCCGTAGATCCTACCGTATAGCCATTACCCCCTCTTGGCAGCGGACCAAGGTTTAATTTTTTTCTGGTATTAGAATCAATTAAATGCGCTAATGGATGCTCAAAGCTAATATGTTTATAATTGGCTTGTCCATACTGCCATTTTGAAAAATCAATTTCACTTACCTGATTCGTTGAAAATTTATTATTCATTTTTTTAAAGGCTTGTTCATAGCATTTTACTAAAAAATTATCTCTTTGAGCTAAGGCAAAACCTGTAAAATATTTCCCTGGATTTTGCAAGCGATCAATTACTTTAGAAAGCTGTATAGAAACAAGGCCTTTTATATTATCAGGAATAAATAATTTATTGGCTTCATTTATTATTTCTTTTTCCAACATCACATAAAACCCTGCTGCTACACTTTCTTTATTTAAAGTATAGTCCCAATTCATTAAATATTTTTCATGTACTATTTTCATTTGCGAAGTAGGTAATTGCAAATTTTTAAGCATCGGTATAATGACACTTGCAGGTACCGAAAAATAATCTGTTTGCAAAGCAGCCATTTCTTGTAATGAAAATTTATCTTTTTTATCCAAAACCGAATTAATGCGATCAGCTCTGAAAGCGTCAGACCAAGTATAACCAACTGCATCCCAATGTTTATAATCATTGGGAGTTACATTATTGTTAGCAGTAGCAAAAAACCCTTTATTGGGATTAAAAACATGTGGTCTTTCTTTGATTGGTAAATATCCTTGCCACTCATACCTTCCATCGCCTGGAACAGGCACATAACCACTAAAGTTTTTTCTAATAGGTATAATACCAACTGCCTGCCATCCTATATTTCCTTTTTTATCAGCCCAAATCATATTTTCACCTGGGATATGACTGTAAGCACATGCATCTCTAAAACTATTCCAATCCTTTGCTTGATCAATTCTTAAAGAAGCTAAATAAGGTGATCCACCTGGTTCCATCCATGCACACTTCATCGCATAAGCTTTATGATGAACACTATCAATATACATAACTGGTCCATGAACAGAATAGCGCAATGATACAACACGAGCAGCTTCCTTCTTAATTTGAATGGTATCTTTAATAGTTTCCATATTTTTCCATGCACCTTTAAACCAATATTGATTATGATTGATTGGATTTAAATTATATACATAAATATCTTCCCCATCGGTTTCATAAATCGTTAAGCCCCAAGCACCGTAATCATTATGGCCTATTGAAACGCCTGGTATGGTTGGCTCTCCGCCACCAATTACATTCCATCCAGGTGCATTTAAGTGCACGATATATCGCAATGAAGGAAGTGCAATTTTGCGATGTGGATCATTTGCTAACATGGGAAATCCACTCGCTGATTTTTTTCCACTGATGATCCAGTTATTACTTCCTTCCATTTCCTGATCTGATAAATAGGGTTCTATATTTTTTAATTTATTTTTTGGTGACAACATCACATCATCTTCATCAATTTCTTTAATATCATTTTTTGTAAATGCTAATTCATTTCTATAGGCATTGTATAAGTCTAAAATATTATCGTTTAATAAATTTCCATCAATAGCACTATCTAATTTAATATTAGGGTCTTTAGGATGAAACCACATTATATCTTTTACTTTTTCAACTCCTACTTTTGTAACTGCTCTTCCAATATTTAATTCCTGTGTACTATTTCCCAATAATCCCTGATGTCTAGATATCACTACTTCAGAAGTCCACTTTTGAGGTTTAATATTTAATAATTTAAATTCAATAGGTAATAAGTCAGGGTGTTGATTAACTTCATCGATATAAGCATTCACACCATTTACATAGGATTGAATTATTTGTTGCCCTTTAGGATGATAATGATTTAATTCTTTTTTCAAATCACCTCTAAATTTAAATAACCTTGTACCTAAGTCACGTTTAAATTCTCTATCACCAAATATCTCTGCTGATGTTCCTGTTGCTTGTCGACGCCAAACTTCAAATTGAAATAGTCTGTCCTTTGCAGCGCAATAACCTTGGGCAAAAAATAAATCAGTTTCATTTTTTGCAAAAATATGATTCACTCCCCATTTGTCTCGAATAACATTAACGGGTTGTTTAACTCCTGTTATTAATGCTGTTTTTGTTTTTTGTGCAGCCACATTTTGAATAAAAGAAATAGTAATACAGCAAAGGACTAATAATAATTTATGCTTCATTTTGAATTATTTAACATCCTTAAATTAATCATTATTTACAAAAAAGCCACCTTAAATATTTAAGGTGGCTGATTAGGGTAGCTGTCTTTTTGGACAAATTACATTAAGAAGGTAGTAGGAATTTTAAATTCTGTCGTGTTAAATTTTCCTGATGCCTTAATTTCCTTAAATCCGCCTTTTACATCAATCAAATTATTGAAACCACGTGCTTTTAAAATGGAAATGAAAATCATGGAACGATAACCACCTTCACAATGAACAAAATAGGTGTTATTTTTATCAATTGCATCCATGCTATTATTGATAAAGTCTAATGGTGCATTTACTGCCGATTTAACATGTTCGCTTTTATATTCTGATGCTTTTCGTACATCTAATATTAAAGTGTTTTTATCCTTTGCTTGTTCGGCTGCCAATGCTAAAGCATCAACGGATTTAATATGATCTATTTCCTTGCCTGCTTTTTCCCATGATTCAAAGCCACCTTCCAAATAACCAATCGTATAGTCATATCCAACTCTTGCAAGACGTGTAATAACTTCTAATTCACGGCCTTGTTCAGTGACCAACAAAATGGTTTGTTTAATATCAGGTATCATAGCTCCCACCCAAGGTGCAAAACTTCCGTCAATGCCAATATTAATTGAATTAGGAATAAATCCTTTTGCAAAATCTTGCGCATTGCGCGTATCTAATATCAAGGCCTTCGTTTCATTTGCAGCTTCTTCAAAAGGAATAGGTGATAATGCATGTTGTCCTCTTGCAAGTACATCATCAATACTATCATATCCCTGTATATTCATCATTACATTTAAAGGAAAATAACCAGGAGGTGCAACCAAGCCGTCTAATACTGCAGCAATAAATTCGTCCTTAGTCATATCAGCTGCTAAAGCATAATTAGTTACCTTTTGATGTCCTAAAGTATCCTGTGTTTCCTTACTCATTTTTTTACCACAAGCGCTACCTGCACCATGTGCAGGATAAATAATAACCTCATCCGATAAAGGCATTATTTTATGGCGTAATGAATCATATAAATGTGCAGCTAAAATATCTTGTGTTAAATCCGCTTTTACTTTTTGTGCTAAATCGGGTCTTCCTACATCTCCAATAAACAAAGTGTCCCCACTAAATAAAGCAACTTCCTTGCCAGTTTCATCCATTAATAAATAGCAAGTGCTTTCCATGGTATGACCTGGTGTATGAATTACTTTTATTTTTATTTTACCTAATGAAAGAATTTCTCCATCCTTCGCGGAATAAAATTCAAAGGCTGGTGCAGCTGTTGGTCCATACACAATTTTTGCTCCTGTTTTTTTTGCTAAGTCAATATGCCCTGAAACAAAATCAGCATGAAAATGTGTTTCTAAAACATACTTTATTTTTGCATTGTCTATGCTTGCTTTTTGTATGTATGCCTCTACCTCTCGCAATGGATCTATGATGGCAACCTCACCCTCACTCATGATATAATAGGCGCCTTGCGCAAGACAACCTGTATATATTTGTTCAACTTTCATAGTTTATATTTTTAAATTCATACACAAGATCGATAATAAAACTAGTTATTAAAGTGACAAAAATCACTTTAATACAAATTTATAAATTAAGTGACAAATAGTACATAAATTGTATTGCATTAATACGATGTTTGTAAAAATTTGAATACATGGAATTTTTAGGATATGCCGCTTCTATTTTAATTGGGATTTCACTTGGGCTTATTGGTAGCGGTGGCTCCATTTTAACCGTTCCAGTTTTGGTGTACCTATTTCCTATTGATCCATTATTAGCTACCAGTTACTCCTTATGTATTGTAGGGGTGAGTAGTATTGCCGGTGTCATTTCACGCTTAAGACAAAAATTACTTGATTTAAAAATCATCCTATTGTTTGGTGCACCTTCCATTTTGGGTGTTTTCATTTCTCGAAAATTTATTTTACAAGCCATCCCTAATCAATTTTCTTTATTACCCAATACCATCATTAGTAAAAGCGGATTCATCATGTTGTTTTTTGCAACCTTAATGCTTGCATCCGCTTTGTCCATGATTCTTGGAAAAAATACAAAAGAAATACCAGGTCAAAAACCAAAATATGGCTTCACTTTAGCATTTGTTGGACTTTTGGAGGGAATGGTAACCGGTATTGTAGGCGCAGGGGGTGGATTTTTAATTATACCTGCATTGGTAATACTTGGGAAATTACCCATGAAAAAAGCAATCGCATCCTCCTTATTCATCATCACAGTAAAATCATTAGTAGGATTTGGTGGTGACTTAATGCATTTAAATGTAGTTTGGTCAGCACCATTAAATGAAATGGTCTTAAGTATTAAATTTTTACTAACCATCATCGCACTAGCTACACTTGGAATAATTACGGGAAATTATTTAAACAAGAAAATGGACGGAGCTAAATTAAAAAAAGGATTTGGATGGTTTGTTTTAGGCATGGCACTTATCATTATGTACGAGCAATTTTTTATTTAGCAATAACACCAGTCGAGGTTTAGGGTATTCATTTTGATAAGTATTATTAAATCTACTATATTTGTAGACTATTAAAATATTTATCAAATGCAGCAATTTCTAGATAAGCTCTCTGCTCCTTGGCCCTGGTATATAGCAGGTATCATCATTGGATTAATCGTTCCAGCACTATTAATTATTGGAAATAAAACTTTTGGTATTTCTTCCAATCTCCGTCACATTTGTGCTGCTTGTTTTCCAGCAAACATTCCATTTTTTAAATATAATTGGAAGAAAGAATTTTGGAATTTATTTTTTGTTGTTGGAATTATCATTGGTGCATTTATCGCAACTCAATATTTATCGAACCCAAATGATTTGGTTATTGATGCAAATTTAAAATCTACTTTAAACGAATTAAATGTAACAGATTTAAAGCACTTACTTCCTAATGATCTTTTTAGTTTTAATGCATTAACAACACCAAGAGGTTTTATATTAATGGTAATAGGGGGATTTTTAGTTGGCTTTGGCACTCGTTATGCAAATGGATGTACATCAGGTCATGCAATTATGGGACTAGCTAATTTACAATGGCCTTCCTTAGTTGCAACTATTTGTTTTATGCTTGGAGGTTTCATCATGACCAACTTTATTCTTCCATTTATTTTACAATTAAAATAAAAATATGTCAACCATAAATACACCCAAACAACAGGATGAAATGCTCGACGACACATCGGCTTATATTAATCATTCTGAAAAATCAGAAAGTACCTTAAGCTTATTAAAATATACAATCGTAGGTATTATATTTGGAATTGTTTTTGTGAAAGCAGAAATTATTTCATGGTTTCGTATACAAGAAATGTTTAGACTTGAAAGTTTTCACATGTATGGGATTATTGGGACTGCTGTTACTGTTGGTATTATATCAGTAGCGATTATAAAAAAGTTTTCTATCAAAACGATAAGCGGAGAAAATATAGTAATTGTGAAAAAGAAATTTTCAAAAGGTCAAATATTTGGAGGGCTTCTATTTGGATTAGGATGGGCAATGACGGGTGCTTGTCCAGGACCATTATTTGCACAAATTGGTGCAGGCATTGGTTCCATCATTGTTGTAATTGGAAGTGCACTTGCTGGCACTTGGACCTATGGATTGCTTAAAGAAAAACTACCTCATTAATTATTTGAAAATTATATAGAACAAATTTTTTGCATCAATACCCACTTCTCGCCTGGCTTAGCAATTGGTAAGGCTTGTTGGTATTCCCACATAGTTTGTTCCCATTGTTGAACAATGTCATTTTTAGCATCCATTGCCGCTTTCTGCTCAAAGCTAAAATCTGCGCCTGCTTCCAAAATCATAAATAAACGATTCGACACTCGGTAAATTTCTAATTTTTCAATGCCTGCGGATTTAATGGAATCAATGATTTCTGGCCATACAGCTTGATGGTATTCATCATAAGCAGCAATTAATTGTGGATCGTCCTTAAGGTCTAATGCTAAGCAATATCGCATGTTAATTATTGATTTTTAATTTATATCGCCATAAACAAATGATTCCATTACACGAATTGATTTAATGGCTTCTTCTACTGAACATGGATTTTCTCCTTTGCCTAAAAAATATTGAACTACTTTTTCGATATGATTTTGTTGTATGTGTTTTGGAGGTTCAAATTCAAGTACTTCCA
>CANETM010000015.1 GCA_947441205.1 Bacteroidota bacterium
ACACCCATTACTTTTCCTAAATCCTGTGGTCCAGCCGCACCTACTTGCGCAATAATTGCTTGCACTGCAGCTTTCACGTCATCCTCACTCATTTGAGCAGGCAGAAATTTTTCAATCACTGCAATCTCTTCAGATTCTTTAGTTGCTAAATCAGGTCTGTTTTGTTGTTCGTAAATTAACAATGAGTCCTTTCGTGACTTCACTAATTTTTGTAATAATTTCATTTCGGTGTCAGCTGAAATTTCACCATTAGCACCTGGCTCCGTTTTCGCTTTAATGATTTCTGCTTTGATTGCTCTTAAGCCTCTTAATAATACTTCATCCTTATTTTTCATTGCGTCTTTCATTAAAGACATTACTTCTGTTTCTAAACTCATGGTATTACTATTTAATTATTTTATAAAGACTATTTATTATTTTGTTCGTTTTGACTTGCTCTAAATTTTTGATAAAATGATTGTGCAAAAGCTTTAAAATCGTCAGCTATGGCCTTATCCTGGGTCGCTCTTAAATAAGTATCCCCCATACCCATTAAGTTTTGATAAAAAAAGTCGGCCATTTCGTCAACCATCATATCCTTTGTCCAAAGGTCAATGCGTAAAGCTGTCTTGTCGGTTGGATCCCAAAAGGTAAGCATCATAGCGCGCGCGTCCTGAGCTTCAGTTGCCGTACTATCGCTAGCAGACCATTGGATATTTTGAGGAATTTTTTGTTCATCTAAATGAACAGTTACATTGATGTTTGATTGGTGCATGGTAAAATTATTAACCTATTTGATATGCGAAAGTACAATATTATTAAATAACTCAAATGTGCTCCTATTATGATTTAAGGTTTGCAACCAGTTGCCGCCCATTGTAGCCCTTGATTGCCTATATACTTCGTCCTTATAGTATAGTTTAAAGTGATTTGATAATACATTTTTTTCAGCGAAGGAAAATACCTCCCCAGCTGATTTCCATGTTTCAGTAAGTTGAATTTGATCATCAAACAATAATGGAACTCCAAAATGAATGGAGTGCATCACAAAGTAACTACATGAACTTTTTACACCTTCAAAAACTGTTAAATAGCTAGCGGCAAGCCAAGTAGCATTAACTTGATGAGTAGTATATATAGATACATCCTGCTTAAACTTATACCCTTTTAAAATGGAATTTGCTTTATTTACAGCTTGAACATTTTCCAAAATAAACACTAATTGCATAGTTGATTGCTGCCATTTTTTAAATAGTGAGAACTCCTTTAAAATAGAGGTGATATTTTCAACGCCTGCAAATATTAATAAATAGTTATTCCCTTTTGAGATAATTTCTTTTACTGCCGACATTTCACTCCACTCTATAATTGGCTGTTCCATAATTGGCAACTGGAGGGAAACCAATGAAGATTTAAGATTTGGATATTGAGTTAATAAACTTTGTAAGGACCAATCGTTTAAGCTAATGACTTTTGTAGCATTCTTAATCCATTTACCAAACTGACGATTTAATAAATAGCGCTTAAAAACTGAAATACTGGCCCTTTCATTTGGCGTTATAATGGGCAGGAAATAATGAGGAAAAGTCTTCAAAAATGAACAGGTTTTTCCAAAATGAACCACTAGCACCTTAAGATGATGATGAATATCTTGTTGAGCCTCCTTAAATGTAGTAAGCTTGATATGATTTTGTCCATAGCAAAATTCCTGTAGTTGATTGCTTGGATTGTCAGTTATAATTTGAATGAAAAGACCATTTATATTAGCACAATTCATGGTCATATCCATGACATGATGATCAAGTATATAACCAGCTTCACACAATTCAGAATCGGCAATAACTATTAAATGCATGCACAAATTTACATCATACTTAACAATTTATCCACCTATCATTTTCAAGGCTTAGTTGTAAATGATAGTCCCCTAACTTTACACTATGGCTAAAGAACTGCAACAATTAGATTTATTTGGAAATCCTCAAACCGAACCTGTTCATATAAACAGAAACAAGGGCGTGAAAATCGTTGCTAAAAAACCAGTTAAACTAATTGCAGCTATACAAGCCGAATATTTAAATGAAATCGCTGAGGATTCAATTGCTATTCACCAACACGATTCTATTCCAACCGTTTCAAGAACAGCTATGCATTTTGGTAAGGATAATGCAACTCATAAACGTGGAAGAAAATCATTTGCTTCCATGGAAGGTGATATTGATAAATTAAATGTGCCTTCATCCGACGAATTAGCTAAAAAATTATACTACCCTATTGGAGAAGTAGCTGTTTGGTTTAATGTTAACACTTCACTAATTAGATATTGGGAAAAAGAATTTAAGCAATTACAACCACGTAAAACAAGAAAAGGCGATCGTTTATTTCGTGCACAGGATATTGAATTCTTGAAACAAATTTATTATTTGTTACGTGAAAAAAAATATTCAATCGATGGGGCAAAAACTTATTTGAAAAATAATAAACAAAAGGCCGAAAAGGATTTAGCTTTATTGAATAGCTTAAAGGATTTAAAAACCTTTTTGGTTTCCTTAAAAAGTAGTCTTTAATTATTACCTCTACTTAGCATCCGCAAACTGAATATTATGCTCATTGGCATAACTAATTGCAGTTAAATTCAACTCTTCCCTTAGCATTTGATATTTCGACAGCTCGACATACATGGGTACGAATGTTTCCAAGTGTATGACATGAAACAATTTGCCTGACTCTGATATAAAAACCGATGTATTGTGCAGGTCATTTATCGAAGCCGCCTTCTCCCTTAAAAAATTGCTGAAATTCATGAGGGATTTTGCATCAGTTTGAATACTTAGTTGCAAATCCATTTCAATTTTACGATCCGTTCTCAAGCTAATATTATCAACGATGGAATCAACCATTTGCTTATTCGGAACTGAAATGTAGGTTTTGCTATCAGTTCTTATTCTTGTGCTTCTTAATCCAATTTTTTCAATAGTACCCGTAAAATTATTGACTTTAACTAAGTCGCCAACGGTGAATGGTTTATCAAAAAATATGATAAAGGAGGCGATAATATTTTCCAAGCTTTCTCTCATTGATAGTGCAATGGCAGCTCCTACGATACTTAAGCTGGTGACTAAGTTTCCTATGTTCTCATTAAATACATAATGGAGTACCATTAATACGCCAATGATATATAAAATCACTTTAAAAAAATCTCGGAAAAATAAAATAAGTTGATCATCATTTTGATCCTTTGAAATCCTCGCTCTCTCTTCAAGTATAATGGAGACAAATTCTAATGTACGCAAGCATACCCTTATTAAAAGTATGATGAATACTAGTTTTACGCAAGATTCCAGCCCTTGTTGAAATGAAAACTTATATATATTAATACTCCATAATGCTGGAAATTGTAATTCATACAATGCAACAATGGCAATTACAAAAAGTAGGAATCTTTCAATAGGCACCACCAAGCGGTGAACGTGAGACTTTCTTAGTTCAGAATGATTTTTTTTATCAATCCAGCTATATATAAGCTTTGCAAAAAAACGAGACACAAAGCCTTTGATAATAAATGCAAATAATAATATTCCAAAAACTATTAAATAACTTTTTATGGAATTAGAGAGTATGTATTGATTAATGTTCATTGTAAAATTTGAATATTATGATTCCCATTTTAATAATTGCATGGAAGTACCATCAAATACCCCATAGGTATATAGTTTAATCCAATCACCTAAATTAATATATGTTGTTTTTTCATTAATTACATAATCAATGGCAAAATGTCGATGTCCAAAAATGAAGTAGTCAACATCCATTTTCTCAGCCATTTGTTTGGTATATATGATTAGCCACTCCTTATCCTCTCCTAAAAATATTTCATCGGCAGTGCCTGTTTTAGCTCGGCTTTTTGCACTAAAATAATTGGCTAACTGAATGCCCGCATCGGGATGCAGCCATCTGAAAAGCCATTTGCAAAGGGGATTGGTAAAAACTTTTTTTAAACGTTTGTAGCCATAATCACCTGGACCTAATCCATCACCATGTCCAATATAAAATTGTTTATTGCCCAAGGAAAATAAATGGGGCTCAAAATATACTTTGGCATTTAACTCGGAAGTTAAATAATCTTGCATCCACAAATCATGATTACCAGTAAATATATGTAAGGGTATGCCCGCATCACTAATTTCTGCTAAACATCCTAATATTCGAATAAACCCTTTTGGAACCACCGTTTTATATTCAAACCAAAAATCAAAAATATCACCTACTATAAAAATAGCAGCAGCATCTTTTTTTGCATTTTTTAAAAATAGAACAATCTGGTCCTCCCGCTTTCTGCTTTCAATTGCATTAGGCGCCCCTAAGTGGAAATCAGATAAGAAATAAATTTTTTTTCCTGGGGCAAGTTCCATGAACACAAATATTTAAAATTTTAGTCAGTTAATTTATCAACTAAAAAACAATAAACTTCCTTAGGACCATGAACACCCACCACTAATGTTTTTTCAATATCAGCTGTTCGGCTTGGACCCGTTGCAAAACTTATCATGGAAGGAATAGTATTAGATTGAGCAGTAAAACGATTTAAACTATCCGATATATCAAAAACCAACTGATGTGTATAAGCTATACAAATATGAATAGGCGCATATACACTTGCTGTTCGGCCGCTTAATTGTTGACTGCTTAAAACAATAGTTCCTGTACGCGCTACTAAACTCTCACATAAGGTAATAGATGCATCGCAGCTTTCTAATTCATTTGTGTTTACAGGATTGAAATTAAACGCTTTCATATTATCCAACCATCCTGTTTCAAGTGAGTAAATTTTATGCCATTGTTTTGCTTCAATTAAAGCAGATAACTGCGCCACTAATTCTTTTTCATCGGCACAATACACAAATTTACCTAGTAAGGAAGTGAACTTTTCGGCGAAACCAATAGCCAACTCCTTTTCGGTAGGTATAAAAATAGGCGTATCAGCTAGTTGATCCGGGAATGGAAGAGGAACAGGCGTTTCAAGCGCCTGCTTTATTTTTTTTAATATTTTATTTCTTGCTCCTTGTGATTCCATTCGTATTATTATTCATTATTTTCTGAAGCATCAGCTGCACCAATAGTTGCATTTGCATGATCTATGGTATCATCTAACTTCACGTCATTTGATGCTGTTGCAAGCGCTGTGTTATCCGTAGGATTTACAACGGTTGTTTCAGAAGGTGCAAAGGTGTCGCTATCTTCAAAAGCGCCTAGCGCTTTTTCTTCTTCAAAAGGTCGCTTACCAATTAATTCTTCTACATCACTTTTATGTAATACTTCTTTATCTAATAATTCTTTTGCTAATTTTTCAACCTGCTCTTTTTTATCAGTCAATAAGGCCAATGTTCTTTGATAAGCTTCTGCAATCATTTTTCTAACTTCTTCGTCAATGATTTTTCCAGTCTCTTCGCTGTATGGCTTTTGGAAGGTATTTTCTTGTGAAGGATCGTAAAAACTTACATTTCCAATTTTATCATTCATTCCATAAGTAGTGACCATGGAATAAGCCATTTTAGAAATTTGTTGTAAATCGTTGGAAGCGCCAGTCGAAATTTTACCAAAGAAAATTTGTTCAGCAGCGCGACCACCCAAAGTCATACACATTTGATCGGTTAACTGCTCAATAGTATATAAATATTGCTCCTTAGGCGTGTATTGCGCATAACCTAAAGCAGCAGTACCTCTTGGCACAATAGTTACTTTCAATAAAGGATATGCATGTTCCAAAAACCAGCCACAAATTGCGTGTCCAGCTTCGTGGTATGCGATTACTTCTTTTTCGTTTTTAGAGATGATTTTGTTTTTCTTTTCTAAACCGCCAATCACTCTATCAATTGCATCTTGAAAATCTATCATCTCCACTCCTGTCTTTCCTTTTCGTGCGGCAATCAAAGCTGCTTCGTTACAAACATTCGCAATATCGGCTCCAGCAAAACCAGGTGTTTGCTCGGCTAATTTGTGAACGTCTAAATTTTCAGAAACTTTAATAGGACCTAAGTGAACTTTAAAAATTTCTTCACGTCCTTTTACATCAGGGCGATCAATTGATATTTGACGATCAAAACGACCTGGTCTTAATAAGGCACTATCCAATACATCAGGACGGTTAGTTGCTGCTAAAATAATGATACCCGTGTCACCACCAAATCCATCCATTTCAACCAATAATTGATTCAATGTATTTTCACGCTCGTCGTTACTCATCATAGCATTTTTACCACGTGCACGACCAATAGCATCAATCTCATCAATAAAAATAATACAGGGTGCTTTTTCTCTTGCTTGCTTAAACAAATCACGCACACGGCTTGCACCCACTCCTACAAACATTTCAACAAAGTCAGATCCACTTAAACTAAAAAAAGGAACCTGCGCTTCACCAGCCATTGCTTTTGCTAATAAAGTTTTACCTGTACCTGGAGGTCCAATTAAAAGTGCACCCTTAGGAATTTTACCACCTAAAGCAGTATACTTTTTTGGATTTTTTAAAAAGTCAACAATCTCCATAACTTCTTCTTTCGCTTCCTCTAATCCAGCAACATCAGCAAAAGTGATATTTACTTTAGTGCCACCTTTTTCAAATAAAGTAGCTTTTGACTTTCCTACATTAAATATGCCACCTGGACCACCGCTGCCACCAGCGCCACCGCCCATTTTACGCATTAGTAAAACCCAAACCACCACAATCAACACTAATGAAAAAATGGTATTAGCAATAGGTCCAAACCAATCGTTTTCAGTATCTGAACTACTATCCGGAATATCAGTGATTGCATATTTTGTGTAAATCGACTCTACTTCCTTATTAAAGGATGACCAATCATCTACTTTATATTCAAATAAGTAATTACCCTTGATTTTTTCCTTGTTTAATTTTGTTTTAAACTTTTGAACATAATATTCTTTTTGAAGACTATCTGCTTTTATATAAATACGAACAACTTTTTTATTCTCGACTTTTACGTATTTTTCAACGTCACCGCTAGCCATTAATTTTGCAAATTCATTATGTGAAATCACATTTACATCTGGCGCCATTTTTGAAAAAAATGTGGCATACAATAAAATTGAAAACAGAATACCATAAATCCAATAAATATTAAATTTTGGTAGTTTTGGTCCGTCCCCTAAAGGCCCTTTCTTTTTTGATTTATTTTCAGGTATCATTTGTAATAATTATGACTTTTGTATATTGATAACAAAAGTCTTTGAAATAAGTTTATAAATCGTGCATTTTGGTATCAGCGTCACTCCACATTTCCTCCAATTGAAAAAACTTTCGGGATTCAGGGTGCATGATATGAACAACCACATTGATGTAGTCAATTAATAGCCACTGAGCAGTTGTCTTGCCCTCACTTTTATAGGGATATTCTTCACATTTATGTTTTACCTCGTACTCAATATTATCAGCAATTGCTTTTAATTGAGTCGTATTATTCGCTTCGCAGATGATAAAGAAATCAGCTGCTGCTTCATGAATTTTTTTAAGATCCAAGCTAATAATGTTCTCCCCTTTTTTATCCTGAATGGCAGCGATAATTGTTTTAAAAATTTTACTACTACGCGTAAGTTGGGTTGGCGATTTTTTTCGTTCTTTTAAAGCGGATAATGGTTCCAAGTATGATTATATTTATTTGTTAATGCTTTGGAAGTTTGTTTGTTTTTATGAATCAATTTATGAGACACAATCGAAACTAACTAACTTTACAAAAATAACAATTCTTTGTCACCTGCCACACCAATTATCACATTAGGGGAGCCGCTCATAGAACTGTCTTCTATAGACAGTACCAATATTTATGCCATAAGCCAAGTACATGAGCGAATAGCCGTATCTGGCAGTTGCTACCGTGCTGATTTTCAAACACTAGGAAAGGGCCAACATGGAAGGGTTTGGGATAGCGAACCTGGCCAAAATTTACTTTGCAGCTATGTTTTGGAGTTAAAAAGCTTGAATCCGACAAAAAATTGGAGTCCAGATGACCAAAAAGGACTTTCTGCCGCAGTAGCCATAGGTGCAAAAACCTTTTTTCAGACCCATGCGGGAGATGAAACGCTTATAAAATTACCAAACGATATTTATTGGCGTGACAGAAAGGCAGGAGGAATTCTAATTGAAAATACCCTTCGTGGAGCTGAATGGACTTGGTCGGTGATTGGAATTGGATTTAATATTAACCAGACAACATTTAATATTGCAAATGGCCAACCTGTATCCCTTTGTCAAATAACAGGTAAACAATGGGAAATTGGTAGATTGCAAACCGAATTAAGTGAAGCATTAACAAAAAGTATAAATGATTGGGTGAAAGAAGGAGATGCAGAAACAATAGAAAAAATGAAACCATTATGGAAATCAAATTAACACAACATAGTAAAGGAGGAGGATGTGGTTGTAAAATATCACCATCCGTGCTTTCAGAAATATTAGCAGCACACAATGTTGGTGCAAAAAATAATATCCCTCAATTATTAGTGGGTAATGATAGTAGAGATGATGCAGCTGTTTATCAGTTAGATGAAAAGACAGCTATGATTAGTACGACCGATTTTTTTATGCCAATAGTTGATGATGCATTTGCTTTTGGACAAATCGCTGCAGCCAATGCAATCAGTGATGTGTATGCTATGGGTGGCAAACCTATTTTTGCTTTAGCGGTGTTAGGATGGCCATTAGCTACCCTGCCTGCAAGTGTTGCAGCGCAGGTGATGGAAGGTGCGCGCAAAACCTGTACTGATGCAGGTATTGTAATTGCAGGTGGACATAGCATTGATAGCCAAGATCCTATTTTTGGATTGGTTGTTAATGGATTAGTGGACATTGAAAATTTAAAAAGAAACGATACAGCAAAACAAGGCGACGTTTTATTTTTAACAAAACCATTAGGGGTTGGTATTTTAGCAACTTCTCAAAAAAGAGGATTGTTATCGGAGGCAGATTTAGCTTTACTCGTAAAACAATTAACGACTATTAATAAAGTTGGTGAAGCATTAGGAAAAATTCCAGGAGTGCACGCAATGACCGATGTTACAGGATTTGGATTGGCGGGTCATTTAACGGAAATGATGCAGGGGTGTGGCTTAACAGCAAAATTGAGTTACTCAAAAATTCCTATTATTCCTGAAGTTCGACATTATATTGCTCAAAAAGCAATACCAGGTGCTACTGCAAGAAATTGGAGTGCAACAAATGAAGGAATTGAATTGGATAAAAATATTGATGAAAAAGAAGCGAGCTTACTTTTACCGGATCCGCAAACCAATGGTGGCTTATTAATTGCAGTGGATCCATCATCGTTAACGGAAGTTCAAAATATTTTAAGAGCTGCAGGAATAAATTATACTGAACCCATTGGCGTTTGCGAAAACTATAGCAATAAAAATATAATAATTACAGCTTAATTGTTAAAAATTTATTCAAAAATAAGGTTGCCCTTATTTTTAATATGCTCGGGAGTAAGCTCTACGACTAACTGAACGCCTTTTATGTTTCGAATGGTGTGTGAAATTTCTTTAATTTTTTCATCCTCAATCCAGTCACCTTTAATCCACCATATAAAATCCATATGCTTTAATTCAGGCAATAAATATTCGCCATCGAATTGATTATGGTAAACGAAATGTTGGAAAGTAGTATTAGGCTCATTGGCTTCATACATTGAAAAGTAGTAGGTTCTGCTTTTTCTTTTTAATGCAATTTCATGATCAGGATTAAACCTGAACTCAAAGCCCATATATTGGTTTAATAAAATACAAAACTGATAATTTTTAATAGGTGCTGTAATACCTAAGATACGCGTACCCTCAAAGTCGCTTTCATTAATCTCGTCCTGATTTAAAATTAATTTTGCACTCATTTAAAATTGAATTTCAAATTTTACTTCTTCCCCATTTCTTTTAATCACTAAGGTTGTTTTATCTCCCTTTTTAAATTTACTTAAAGCTTGCATATAACTAGTTACATCAATCAATTTATAGTCTCCTAGCTGGGTTAAAACATCGGAGGCTTTCAATCCTAATTTTTCACCCAATTTTCCTTGACTAGCGCCCTCAATTCTCACGCCCGTTCCCGTAAAAGCATAGTCAGGCATAACGCCTAAACTCACTGTAAACTTAGTACTCTTACCCATACTTTGCTCACGCGTTTTTAAAAAATCAAGCTTACCATAATCATCCGTTGTTTTAATAATATTTTGTACTAAGCGTACAACGTCTTTTTGAGCCTCATAATTTATTTTATCTGCATCATCAGTGGCCTTATGATAATCGGAGTGGCTACCGGTGAATAAAAATAATACAGGCATATCCTTGCGATAAAAACTAGCATGATCACTTGGCCCAGTTCCTGCACTATCATAATGAGTTAACAACGGAGTTGATGTTTTAGATAAAACCTCCGCCCATTTACTTGATGTACCAAAACCACCAATAGTTAATTTGCGTGCCGTATCATACCTACCCACCATATCCATATTAATCATATAATTAAAACTGCCTTGATATGTTGGATGATCTAACCAATATTTACTACCTAATAAACCTAACTCCTCTCCCGAAAAATGTATGAATAAGTAATTATTATTTTTAGGCGATTTTTTCAAAAGTGATTTAGCTAATTCCATCAAAGCTGCAGTACCACTTGCATTATCGTCAGCACCATTATGTACTAAATTATTTAAATCCAAACCATGTTTGTCTTGATTATAACCTAAGTGATCCAAATGAGCACCTAAAATAATAGTGTTGGCTGCATGGTTATCAATGAAACCAACCACGTTATGAGCTGTTCGAGTTGGATGTTCAAAACTAATATCAGTTTCAATTTGATAGGTTGCTAATTCATCATCGAAAAATTTTGTAAACCCTTTTTTTGTAAAATAAACAACAGGCAATGCTAAAGCTTTAGCTGTATCGTATTTATTAAATTGAATATTATCAACTGTCGTTCCACTATTATGTAAAAACAATGCAGCAGCTCCTTTATCTTTAATTTGAGTAGCTGTATTAATTATCCAATTATTCAAATCAAAATGAGGATTAGTAGCATTCTCTTCCAACACATCGTTTACATCCATAAACCAAACTTGCTTGGGCTCATTCAATGAAACGGATGCTTTTGAATTGAAGTTACCAAATCCACTATTTGATAAAGCGAAAAAATCGGAATCTAAAATTGCTTTTTGATTATTGATTTTCACATATGCAATATTCGAAAATCTTTTGCCTTCGTCAATTGGAAAACTTTGTATAAAACCATTATCACCCATGGGCTGAATACCCAATTCCTGGTATTGTTTAATAATGTAATCAACTGCCTTTTGTTCACCCATATCACCAGCACGACGTCCTTCTAATTCATCACTTGCTAAATACTGTATGTGTCCTTTTAAATTTTGAATTAAAGTTTTATCCGCTTTGCTTAGTTTTTGGGCAAATAAAGCATTTGCATTCCATAAGCATGTAACCAAAAGAAAGAGGACCATTTTTCTCATACTAAACATATTTATGGTGCAAAAATAAGTAAAGGAGATAGGAATTAAGTGACTTCTATCACGATTGTTTGAGATATTGGTCAATTTCTAATTTCGTAAGCAGTAGCGAACCATAAAAGCTAGCTTTGCCCCATGTTGAAAGCAGGTATTCATATTGCTTTAGTGGGAAATCCCAACTGCGGAAAAAGTTCACTTTTTAACGCCTTAACCGGCTTGAATCAAAAAGTGGGCAACTTCCCGGGTGTGACGGTTGATAAAAAAACAGGGGATTTAAATTTGGGTAACCGACCAGCAACTTTAATTGATTTGCCAGGTACCTATAGTTTTTATCCTAAACGCGAGGATGAATGGGTTGCTTATAAAGTGCTCATGGGGGTGGATTTAGATATAAATAGCGATGTTATTTTATTAATAGCAGATGCAAGTAACCTGAAAAGAAATTTACTTTTTTGTAGTCAAATTATAGATTTAAAAAAGCCAGTGGTTTTAGCGTTAACCATGAATGACTTGGCAGCTAAAAAAGGAATTAAAATTGATATTGCAGGTTTACAAGCTGATTTAGGCATTCCAGTGGTAGCCATTGATGCTAGAAAAAACAAAGGGTTAAATGAATTAAAAAATGTATTAATTGGAATTATTGAAACACCCCGATCCAAAAATCAAGAAAGCTTTATTGACAATAAAAATTTAGCGCCATCAGCAATTGATGCTTTTAAAACTTTGTACCCAACTACCAGTGATTATGCTGCACTACATTACTTAATGCATCATGAAGCCTTCCCATTGGAAGCTGAAATGCATCAAAGAATTGAGCAAATAGAAATTGACACTCAATTCAATCACACTAAAACACAAGCGCAGGAAATATTACTACGTTACGGGCGTATTCAAGAGATTATGAAAAACAGAGTTGTAGAACCCGACCCTGCAGCTAAGAAAAAAAGATCCGATGTTTTAGACAATATATTTTTACATCGTGTAGGAGGTTATGCCATTTTATTTTTTGTGTTGTTTGTATTATTTCAGTCAGTGTTTTGGATGGCAAAATATCCGATGGATGGAATTGAATGGATATTCACTAACCTCACCACTTACTTAAATACTATTTTACCCAGTGCATGGTGGGAGGATTTATTAGTGAATGGAATTATTGCAGGCCTTGGTGGCATATTTGTTTTCATTCCACAAATCATGATTTTATTTGGCCTCATTACTTTATTAGAGGACACTGGATATATGGCGCGGATAAGCTTTTTAAGTGACAAGCTTATGCGAAAAGTAGGATTAAATGGAAAGAGTGTAATGCCCATGATTAGTGGCTTTGCTTGCGCTGTACCTGCCATCATGAGTGCAAGAAATATTGAAAATAAAAAAGAGAGGTTATTGACTATTATGGTTACGCCTTTTATGAGTTGTAGTGCAAGACTTCCTGTTTACACCATTTTAATTTCCCTCGTAATTGATAACAAAATATATTTTGGTTTTTTAAGTTTGCAAGGCTTAGTGATGATGGGATTATACTTATTAGGTATTGTGATGGCATTACTTGCTAGCATGGTTTTAAAATGGTTTATTAAAATCAAAGAAAAAAGTTATTTCATTTTAGAGTTACCGGTATACCGAGCTCCACGTTGGAAAAATGTAGGAATTACCATGGTTCAAAAAGCACAAATATTTGTTCGTGATGCAGGAAAGGTAATTATGGTAATAAGTATTTTACTTTGGTTTTTAAGCAGCTACGGGCCAAGTGAACAAATGAAACAAATTGAACAAGCACATACTGTTCAAATACAAGCAGCACAACCTGAACAAATTGACCAATTAGAAAAAAATTATCTTACGCAGAAGTTAGAAAATTCATACGCTGGAATATTAGGAAAATCAATTGAACCCATCATTGCTCCACTAGGTTTTGATTGGAAAATGGGTATTGCGATTGTTACTTCATTTGCTGCCCGCGAAGTTTTTGTGGGTACTATGGCTACTTTATATAGTGTGGAAGCATCGGATAATAGTTCGTTAACCGATAAATTGAGGTCTGCTAAACGACCTGATGGAACACCGGTATATACAATTGGTGCTGCCCTTTCCTTAATGATATTTTATGTATTGGCGATGCAATGTATGAGCACACTTGCGGTTGTAAAAAGAGAAACAGGTACTTGGAAATGGCCCACCATTCAATTTTTTATGATGACAGGACTAGCTTATGTTATGAGTTGGTTGACTTATGCTATTTTAAAATAAATGCATTTTAAGGTTTGAGATTTGTAGAAACTAAATAGAATAATCCAGTTGAATAAGTTCCGCCATCATTAAACCCTATGTCAGTATTAACATATGGATTAGGAAAACCATATCCGCCTGCTTGTAATCCCAAGAATCCATTATCAGTGTAATCTCCATTAGGTTCGCCATGTGTAGCATCCCTTAGCCACCATCTACCACCATCCTTAACTCTCCAATCGGGTGCATTCGTCGTACCGCCATAA